>CAMDPJ010000194.1 GCA_945903925.1 Chryseobacterium gleum | reverse complement strand
AATCATTCAATTTCAAAACCGCCATGAATGCAGATTGTGGAATCTCTACGTTAGCAAACTGGCGCATTCTTTTCTTGCCTTCTTTTTGTTTCTCCAACAATTTACGTTTACGAGAGATATCACCACCATAACATTTTGCGGTAACGTCTTTCCGTAAAGCCTTGATGGTTTCACGAGATATGATTTTAGCGCCAATGGCTGCCTGAATAGGTATTTCGAACTGTTGTTGAGGAATCAACTCCTTTAACTTAGCACATATTTTTTTACCGAAATTGTATGAGTTATCGGCGTGAATTAGAGAAGAAAGAGCATCAACAATTTCATTATTCATCAAAATATCCATCTTCACCAAGTTACTGCGTTTGTAGCCAGCCGGATTGTAATCGAAAGAAGCGTAGCCCTTTGAAATAGATTTCAATCTATCGTAAAAATCGAATACAATTTCTGCCAATGGCATCTCAAAGCTCAGCTCTACCCGGTCGGTAGTGAGGTAAACCTGATTTTTAAGGAAACCTCTTTTTTCGATAGCTAAGTTCATGATAGCACCAACGAATTCTGATTTAGTAATTACTTGAGCGCTAATGATGGGTTCCTCCACATACTCGAGGTGATTGGGCGATGGTAATTCTGTAGGATTATTTACAATTATTTTTTCGCCTTTAGTAGTATATGCATAGTACGAAACGTTGGGAACAGTAGTGATAACGGTCATATTGAACTCACGCTCCAAACGCTCTTGAATAATTTCCATGTGCAACATTCCTAAGAATCCGCAACGGAAACCAAAGCCTAAGGCAGCAGAAGATTCTAACTCGAAAGTCAATGAAGCATCGTTCAACTGCAATCTTTCCATAGAAGCACGAAGCTCTTCGTAATCTTCGGTATCAACAGGATAAATACCTGCGAATACCATTGGTTTTACATCTTCGAAACCATCAATGGCTTTTTCGCACGGACGGTCTTTATTGGTGATGGTATCACCCACTTTTACATCTTTCGCTACTTTGATACCCGAGATAATATAACCTACGTCGCCTGTTTTAATAACATCGCGAGCTTCTTGTTTTAAGCGTAAAACGCCAATTTCATCGGCGAAATATTCTTTACCAGTATTCACAAATTTAACCGGATCGCCTTTGCGAATTTCACCGTTTAGTACTTTGAAATAAGCTTCAATACCACGGAAAGAGTTGTACAATGAATCGAAAATTAATGCTTGAAAAGGTGCTTGCGGATCTCCTTTAGGCGCTGGAACGCGGTTGATAACGGCAGCTAAAATCTCCATAACCCCTAATCCTGTTTTACCCGAAGCAGATAAAATGGCATCTCTATCGCAACCCAATAAATCAACAATTTGGTCTTTCACTTCCTCGGGCATAGCGCTTGGAAGGTCGATTTTGTTCATGATTGGAATAATTTCCAAATTACAATCGAGAGCTAAGTATAAATTTGAAATGGTTTGTGCTTGAATACCCTGAGCAGCATCTACAATCAACAAAGCCCCTTCGCAAGCGGCTATAGAACGTGATACTTCATAGGAAAAGTCAACGTGTCCGGGAGTATCAATCAAATTCAAAACATATTTTTTGCCTTCAAAAGTATAATCCATTTGAATGGCGTGACTCTTAATGGTGATGCCGCGCTCGCGCTCAATATCCATATCGTCAAGGGTTTGCGCGACCAAATTTCTTTTGTCAACGGTACCTGTATATTCCAACAATCTATCGGCAAGAGTACTCTTACCGTGGTCGATGTGCGCTATAATGCAAAAATTTCTAATGTGTTCCATACTTCACTTTACAAGAGTTGCGAAAATACAATTTTTTGCGATTTATTACCGAATAAAGTATGTTTGCTATTCATTAAAAATAATCAACGGTGAAAGTAATCGAACATTTAACTAAAGCGAAGGATACTTTGTTCTCCTTTGAAATTCTTCCTCCGCTTCGTGGTAAAGGGATTCAGGGAATTTACGATGGTATCGATCCATTGATTGAATTCAATCCTTCTTTCATTAATGTTACTTACCACCGAGAGGAGTATGTGTATAAAAAAAGAGAGAAAGGATTTCTAGAGAAAGTTGCGGTAAAAAAGAGGCCAGGTACCGTTGGTATTTGCGCTGCTATTCAATACAAATACAAGGTAGATGCAGTGCCTCACATCATTTGCGGAGGTTTTAGTAAAGAAGAAACAGAGAATGCTTTGATTGATTTGTATTTCTTAGGAATAGACAATGTATTGGCTCTGCGAGGAGATGCATTGAAAACCGAAACTAGCTTTACGCCAGAACCTAACGGTCACGGTTATGCTGTTGATTTGGTGAAACAAATTGTGGAATTGAACCAGGGGAAATATTTAGAAGAAGATTTAAAAAATCCTATTGCAACTGATTTCTGTATTGGCGTGTCGGGTTATCCTGAAAAACATTATGAGAGTCCGAACCCTACTATGGACTTACAATACGTTAAAGATAAAGTTGATGCTGGTGCAGAATATATTGTGACTCAATTGTTTTACGACAATCAAAAATACTTCAGTTTTGTAGATCGATGTCGCGCCGCGGGTATCACGGTTCCCATTATTCCAGGCATTAAGCCAATCGCCAATTTTAACCACATTCAAATGTTGCCTCGCACTTTCTTTATCGATTTTCCAGATGCGATGATGAAAGAATTGTTGAAATGCAAAACTGATGAAGATATTAAAAATTTGGGTGTAGAGTGGGGCATTCAGCAATGCAAAGAGCTGAAAGCAGCGGGAGTTCCTGCGTTGCATTTTTACACAATGGGGAAGAGTGAAGGGACGAAGAAGATTGTGAAGGGGGTGTTTTAGGGAAAAGTAAAAAGTTAAAAGGCAAAAGCCAAAAATGAAATATTACGATTAGGACAATAGTTCCTTCGGAGTACCTCAGGATGACAACCACTACTATGTAGCACTTACCCAGTATGTCACCCGTCAGCTGACGGGCTCCGAAGGAACTAGTGTCCCGTAGATAAAAATTTTTAAAAAAATGCCTACCGCCACATTCAAAAATATCAACATCAACTACAAAGTTCAAGGCAAAGGCAAAACCAATGTAGTATTGCTTCACGGCTTTTTAGAGTCCTTAGAAATTTGGAAAGAATACAGTGCAGCCTTAGCAAAATCATTCACCGTTATTTCTATTGACTTATTGGGACATGGGAAGTCGGAATGTATTGGCTATACCCATTCAATGGAGGAAATGGCTGAGGCGGTAAATGCTGTGTTGAAAGATTTAGATGTGCGCAAGGCAGTTTTTGTAGGGCATTCATTAGGTGGCTATGTTACCTTAGCTTTTGCCGAAAAATATCCCAATAAGATGAAAGGCTTGTGCATGTTTAATTCCACAGCCGCAGCTGATAGTGAGCAGAAGAAAGAAGATAGATTGAGAGCAATAGATGTAGTGAAATACAATCCAGAGATATTTGTAAAGGTTTCTATACCCAATTTATATGTAGACCCAGAGCAGCACGAAGCATTTATTGATAAATCGTTTAACATAGCTATTAAAACCTCTAAGCAAGGAATAATTGCAGCTCTTACCGGAATGCGCAACAGGTTGAGTAGAGAAATTATTTTGAAGTTTGTGCCTTGTAAAACCTTTTATGTAATAGGTAAAAGAGATACAGTAATTCCTTATGAAGTAGCTATTGAACAGGCTAAATTAAATAGCGATGGAGAGTATTATTTATCGGAGGAAGGCGGACACATGTGCTTTTTTGAAGATCCAAAAGCATATGCTCATCTTAATAGATTTGTTAGTAGTTGCGGGTAGAACTATTGCCAAGTATTTAAAACAAAAAGAGTGAGTTGCTAATGCTACTCACTCTTTTTGTTTGGCGGAGAAGGAGGATTTTGAACTCCTGCCCTAAGCGCCTTATTTTGTAGGTTTTAAGATTATCAAAAATATTTTTCGAAACAATTGCGAAACAAAGAACGAGTTTTTAGCAAGTGTTTTTGTTAAAATAATAATCAAATATAATGTTATTAAAGAGCATCTGGTGTTTCTTTTGTTCTCAAATCGTCTTTTTATGGCGAAGAAAGGACAGCGAACAACACAGAAAGTCGATAAAACAGTTTCACCCTCTTAGTTAGAAAATATCATAAACATGGTACAAAAAATCACGCTTAAATTATTAAATTTGTTAGGAAATATGGCTAAAAAACAATATATTGATGTGGAGATTGATAAGTTGACTAACTCAATAGTTAACACCATTTCAGGTGAGGTCTTTGAAACTGAATTTAGCAGGGTTAGTAGCAAGGAAATTAAGAAAAAGGATTGGGTTTTTGATTGGCACAAAGAGTTAAAGGATAAAAACAATCAGGTTTACAAGATGACCACTGTGGAAAATAAAACGGTTATTCAAGGCTTGGTATCGTTCCGTAAAGACGAAGGTTTTGTTTTTATTAATCTTATTGAAAGTGCTTATTTCAATAGAGGAAAAGAGAAGTTGTATGAAGGAGTTGGCGGTAATATGTTTGCATTTGCTTGTAAAACATCAAAAGACGCTGGATTCGCTGGCTTTGTAAGTTTTATTTCAAAAACATCATTGATGGAATATTATAATAAATCTTTAGGAGCAATTAGAACCATTGGGCAAAGAATGGTGATAGTAGATAATGATGCCGAACAACTGATTGAAAGGTACTTTAAAAATAAATG
>CAMDPJ010000193.1 GCA_945903925.1 Chryseobacterium gleum | reverse complement strand
CTAAAGTTTTTGCATTGTAAGTATCGTTTGAGAGCTTAGTGCAGGAGCACAAAAAAATAGAAAAAATTACGAAGATGAATAGTGTTTTTTTCATGCGAACATTTTTAAGAACTTATATTTAATCTTTTACAAAAAGTGCCTTCAGTTCTGTGGCTTCCTCAGGGTGTAATTTACCAGCCAAAATTAAACTCAATTGTCTTCTTCGCAATGCACCATTGAATCGTTGAATTTCCAATTCGCTTTCGGGAAGTAATTCGGGCATCGCTACACTTTCACCTTTTTCATTCAAGGCTACAAAAGTGTACATCGCTTCGTTGCATTTTATTTTAGTGCCAGTGGTTTGCATTTCTTTGTACACCTCAATAAAAACCTCGCACGATTTATTAAAAGAGCGAGAAACTTTTGCTTCTAAGGTCACCACATTTCCAAACTGAATTGGTTGTTGAAACGATACGTTACTTACACTTGCAGTTACTACAACATGCTTACAAAATCTGCCTGCGCAAATGGCGCCAATCACGTCCATCCAGTTGAGAAGTTGTCCGCCCATTAAATTGTTTAACATATTCGTATCATTCGGTAGAACTATATATGTTGCTATCGCGAGCGTATCTTTTGCTTTTATTGCTTCCATTATTTCTATATTTAGCGATTAAATATACTCTTTTATGGAATATTACAGATACATCCTCGCATTGCACTTCATCTTTGTGGTGACTTGGTTTGCAGGATTGTTCTACATCGTGCGCTTGTTTATTTACCATGCCGAAGCAGAGAAAAAAGAAGAAATCGAGAAAACGATTTTACAAACGCAATACAAGTTGATGGAGAAAAGATTGTGGTATATCATTACCTGGCCTTCTATGATTATTACAGTGATTTTGGGAACGTGGTTGATGATAGTATCGGGCTTTTTTCGCGAAGGATGGATGCACGTAAAGTTATTATTTGTGATTTTATTAGTTCTGTATCATTTAGCCTGTCACAAAATTTTTATTCAATTGAAGAATGACGTGGTGAAATATTCATCAGCGAAATTGCGCATGTGGAATGAAATCTCTACAGTATTGTTATTTGCTATAGTTTTTGTGGTGGTGTTGAAAAGCGTATCCGACTGGGCCTATGGCGTGGTTGGGTTAATTATATTGGCAGGTATCATGATGATAGCCATTAAACTATACAAAAAGAAAAGAGAGCAAGAATAGATTAAACCTATCGACGAAGTACTTGAATCACGAGAATGATTTTTATTTTCGTCGCCTAATCAAATAATAATTTAGTTATGAAAAGAACAGCAACAGCTCAATGGGCAGGAACAGGTAAAGAAGGAAAAGGAAATCTTTCTACACAAAGCACTGTATTAAATAAAACACAATATTCTTTTGGTTCACGTTTCGAAGAAGGCGTAGGAACAAATCCTGAGGAATTAATCGCTGCAGCACACGCAGGATGTTTCACTATGAAATTAAGCTTCGTATTGGTTGCTGCTGGCTTCACAGCTGAGAACTTGGAAACAACTTGTGCTATCGTTTTAGACAATGGTGCAGTAACATCTTCATCTTTGAAATTAACAGCTAAAGTTCCTGGAATTTCTGCAGAGCAATTCGCAACGGCAGCTGAAGAAGCGAAAGTAAACTGTCCGATTTCTAAATTGTTGAACACTGCAATTTCATTGGAGTATACTTTGGCGTAAGCTGAACATTATTTTTGAAAGAAAGACTGCTTGAAAGGGCGGTCTTTTTTGTTTTGGGAAAATATTTTTCGGGTTGTTGGTACAAATTTGGTCATTAATGACTAAATTTGTACTAAATGCTTTTTATGGTTAGTAGAACAGCCGAGAAATTAATTAAAGATTATAGTAAGCAATTTAGGGCTTTGGCGGTGGTTGGTCCGCGTCAAAGTGGCAAGACTACTTTAGTCAGAAAAGTTTTTCCAAAAAAACCTTATGTGTCTTTAGAAAATCCCGATGAACGGTTTTTGGCTGAAAATGATCCCCGTGCTTTTTTAGGCAGATATCCCTCGGGGGCCATTATCGATGAAGCTCAGCGTGTGCCTGCGTTATTCAGTTATTTGCAGCAAATTCTCGATGAAACTAAAAAGGAAGGGTTGTTTATTCTTACAGGCAGTAACAATTTTTTATTGCAGCAAGCGGTAACACAAAGTTTGGCCGGACGAATTGGCTATATCGATTTATTGCCCTTGAGTTACCACGAAATTTCTTCTTTTGGAGATAAGCAATGGAGCACCAATCAACTGATTTTGAATGGCTGCTATCCCGAGATTTACGATAAGAAGAGAAAACCCGAAATATGGTATCCAGCTTATATTAGAACGTATGTGGAAAGAGATGTTAAGCAATTGCGAAACATCGACAACACCTTGTTGTTTAATCGATTTATTCAGTTGTGTGCAGGTAGAATCGGACAACAATTAAACGTATCCTCGCTGAGTGTTGAATGTGGTGTTGAAATGAAAACGGTTAATTCTTGGCTGAGTATTTTGCAGAGTAGTTATGTGCTTTTTTTACTTCCTCCGCATCATAAAAACTTCAACAAGCGCGTGGTTAAAATGCCCAAATTGTATTTCTACGACACTGGTTTGGCGTGTTCTTTATTGGGTATCCGTCAAGAAAATGAACTAGCCAATTCTCATTTTCGAGGAAACTTATTCGAGAATTTTGTGCTGCTCGAATTGATGAAGAAAAAGTTCAATACGGGTTCACAGACTCAATTGTATTTTTGGCGTGACAACAAAGGTTTAGAGATTGATGTTTTGCTCGACAATGGCAAAGACTTGAACGCTATCGAAATTAAAGCGGCTCAAACCTATCAGGAAAATTTCTTTAAACCCATTCATCAATGGAATTCATTTAGCGGCCATGATAAAGGAACGTTGTTGTATGATGGAGCATTGGAGTTTAAAAGTAAGGAAGGCTATGTGGTTAAGAATTGGAGGGCTGTTGAGAAGATGAAGATGTGAAAACACCAATAGTGCATAAGAAAATCGCAAATAAACAATGACTCTTTGCCGTATTTTTGTTTGTAGATTTGACGCAAATAATGTAAATTGCGTCAGTTATAATATTCAAATAATGTAAATTGCGTCAGTTGTATGGGTGGTAATTTTATAAAAAGGGCCTTGTTTGCCGAGTTTGAAAAGAAAGTAAAACCCAATAAGGTGCTTGTTTTACATGGAGCCAGAAGAGTAGGTAAAACAGAGCTTATTAAACAGTATTTAAGTAAATTAAATGCAACTGATTATCTATTGCTAAATGGTGATGATCATAAAACTTTGGCAGCCTTGGAAGATCGGTCGGTTGTAAACTATAGACGATTGGTAGGTAAGCAAAAATTATTGGTGATTGATGAGGCGCAAAGAATTCCTGAAATCGGCTTGAAATTAAAATTGATGGTGGATGAAATAGCAGGGCTAAAAATTATTGCTACGGGTTCATCTGTTTTCGATTTAGACCGACGATTAGGTGAGCCATTGGTGGGAAGAAAAAATACTTTGCGTTTGTTTCCTTTGGCACAAATGGAATTTTCGGCTATTGAGAATTCAATGCAAACCAAAGAAAAACTAGAAGAGCGGTTAATTTTTGGTTCTTATCCTGAGTTAGAGCATATTGAGCAATGGAGCGACAAGGCAGAATATTTGGAGGAGATGGTTTCTTCCTACTTATTGAAAGATTTATTGGATTATGAAGGCATAAAGAAATCGAATAAAATTTTGGATTTGCTGCGTTTGCTTGCTTTTCAGGTGGGGAAAGAGGTAAAGATTGAAGAATTGGCCACCAACCTTAAAGACATTTCTAAAAACACAGTAGAGCATTATTTAGACTTGCTTTCTAAAGTTTTTGTGATCTATAATGTTAGAGGTTATAGCAATAATTTAAGAAAGGAAATCACAAAAACGAGTCGATGGTATTTTTACGACAATGGAATAAGAAACGCTATCATTAGAAATTTCAATACTATAAATATGCGTGCCGATGTTGGGGAGTTGTGGGAAAATTATTTGGTGAGTGAAAGGATGAAATGCCAGGCCTATAAAAAAATACCTGCCAATAATTATTTTTGGCGCACTTACGATCAACAAGAATTAGATTGGGTGGAAGAGCGACCTGGCGCTTTGTCGGCTTATGAGTTTAAATGGAGTTCTACTAAGAAAGTGAAAGTGCCGGGAGCATGGAAAAAAGCGTATCCCGACTCTACCTTTGAAGTGATAAATCCAAGTAATTATTTAGATTGGGTGGGGTGATAGGATAATTATTGAAGCTGAATCCCGAGAATCGGGACGAGAAAAGATT
This sequence comes from Chryseobacterium gleum, assembly GCA_945903925.1. GTDB lineage: Bacteria > Bacteroidota > Bacteroidia > Flavobacteriales_C > JAHEZL01. Next base: position 405 of record CAMDPJ010000193.1, on the reverse strand, counting down.
CAGCAATCAGTCGGCTGACTGACAAGCGTTAGCTTCGCAAAACTTGGCAGAGGAGAGCGGAATTTTGATGAGTTTGCTTCATCCGTCGGCTGACGCATTATCGCAATGACGTACTGGGTAAAAATGGGTAATGTAGTCTCTCAATAATTAAACTCCCAAGCGCTTTTATAAGCCCCAATCTTCTCGCAATATTCTATAAAATCTTTGTAAAAAGGATGATTTGCTAAAGTTGCGCTATTGCCTATTACCACTAGCTTTTTCTTCGCTCGGGTGAGGGCAACATTCATGCGTCGGATATCTGAAAGGAAACCTATTTCTGCTGTTTCGTTGCTGCGCACTAAGGAGATGTAAATGATGTCGCGTTCTTGTCCCTGAAATCCATCAATTGTTTTAATGGCTAGTTTG
>CAMDPJ010000192.1 GCA_945903925.1 Chryseobacterium gleum | reverse complement strand
AGCGCGATACAACGTGAAATCATCACCTTCAAATTTCTGTGAAAATTCTCTTCCTAAAACCAACTGAAAAACATCTCCTCTGCGGCAATGCGCTCTGGCTTTGGCAATCACCTCTAAAAAAGACTCATCGGTAAAATTACTTTGCTCCTCGCCTACCCTTTTAAAAGCAGCAGAAGATGTGGCTGTTGCTTTCACCAAATCCATCAATTGTTCGATGGGAACCACACTATTTCCTAAACCTTCACATTGATGCTCGAACAAATACAATTCGTTCTTAAAATGATTAATGGCAATGATATTTTGAAAAACAAAATAGTGCATGTCGGGCACTTTTTTCTCCTCTTTCTCTGGATAAGTAAAATCGATATCCTCAAAATGGCGAACAGCTTCAAAGCTGGTGAAACCGAAGAGTCCGTTGGTAATAAATTTAAAATCGCTAACATTCGAATCGGGCGTAAAAGAATCGGCAAAAGCCTTCATCTCTGTGATCACATCGTTTTCTTCTGCACTTTTCACTTTAAGAGAACCATCAGGAAAAACGGTGCTAATCTTTTGATCTTCTACCTTAAAAGAAGCCATAGGATTGAAGCAAATGAAAGAGAAACTGTCTTTATTGCCATGGTAATCGCTGCTTTCTAACAGGAAGCTATTTTTAAACTGCTTACGAATATTGAGATAGATGCTTACCGGCGTAATGGTATCGGCCAGTAGCTTCTTGTATTTTGTAGTTATTTTGAACTGTGTCATCGTTTAATTGTTTGATATCCGTCAACCGACGGGCAAATATTAATTAAAAAGTTGGAAAACAAAAAAGCCCCCGTCGGCTGACGAGGGCTTTTTACAATATATATTATAAAAGCGCTGAAGCATCAACCTTTACCAGAGTGAAACTTGCCAACGCCATGTATATGTATTTTTAATCATGCGGTAAAAGTAAGAGATAGTTTTTAAATTGCAAAAAATAAAAAAGCCCAAAGTTGTTTACTCTGTGCTTTTTGATTTTTAGTGGTGGTGTCCACCCGGACCGTGAACATGTCCGTGAGCTATTTCCTCAGCCGTAGCCTCTCTTACTTCATCTACAACAACATCGAAGTGCAAAGTAGAACCTGCCAATGGATGATTTCCATCCACCCTCACTTGGTCGCCCGTAATATCTGTCACAGTAACAACCACTTGTCCGTGCTGCCCTTCTGCATGAAACTGCATTCCAACCTCTACTTTGTTAGTGCCAAAAGCAGAAAGGGGTACTTGTTGCACCAATTTAGCATCTGGCATTCCGTAGCCTTTTTCAGCTGGAATAGAAACCAAAAATTTATCTCCTTTGGCTTTATCTTCTAACTCGTTCTCGAGTCCGATCACCAAATTACCATTGCCATGCAAATAATACAGGCTCTCTTTACCTACACTCGAATCAAGGACAACGCCTTCATCATTCTTCAGTGTATAAGTGATCGCCACTACTGAGTTTTTTTTAATCTTCATAAGTATTTTTAAAAATAATTTAGGCGAAGGTAAGTTTTTGAAATAGCTTATTAAAATGATTTCAAAAGAAACTATTAGCCCTCCTTTGAAAGTATAAAAGCAGCATGGCAAAGCTCAAACCTTTCATATTCTTTTCTCCTCCCAGCGAATTGGCAAAGGATATCGCTATAGATTCTTGTGATTCCTATTCGAAAGAGCAAGTCCATGAAATCATACACAACCACGAACTTTCTTTTATCAATGTAATTCACAACGAAGCCAATATGCACCGCAGCGATTTTTATGCTTTAGTACGCAAACGCTTCGCCCACTTCGTGCAAAAAAAGTGGCTTTTGGCTAGTGAAAAACCATCTTTTGTGTTGTACAAAAAAACAAGTTCCACGCGTTCTTATTATGGAGTTATCGCTTTATCTGATTTGCGCGACCTAGAAAACAACACCATTCATTTGCACGAAAAAACCATCGAAAAAAGAGAGAATATTTTAGCTCAGTATATCAAAGAAGTTAAGTTAAATGCCGAGCCTGTAGCTTTGGTTTACGATAGAAATATTGCCATTCAAAACATCATTGAAAAGGAAAGTGAAAAGTCGGCCTTTTTAAAGTATAAAGATGCCAAAAATGAGCAGCACGAACTGTGGGAAATAAGCAATAAAAAAATCATTACCCAGCTGCAAAATGAATTCGAAAAAGTAAATTATTTATTGGTGGCCGATGGACACCATCGCATCAAAAGTTCGTGGCGTAATTATCAAGAAAATAAAAGTGAACCTTATTTCATGAGCATATTGCTAGACGAAGACAATATCGATATTGAACCTTACAAAGACGGAGAAAAAAAGTACACTTTTCAAGAGATAAAAAGCATCACCCAAAAAGGAGAAGTGCTGCCTCCAAAATCGACATGGATTTTACCTAAATTAAAAACAGGCTTGTGCATCTACGATTTATCGTATTTTTGCGCATGAGCATTTCACAAAATCTAAAAAATATTCTAGCCACCATCCCCTCGGGAGCTAAGTTAATTGCGGTTTCTAAAACGAAGCCCGACGAAGCAATTATAGAGGCATATCAAAGCGGACAAAGAATTTTCGGAGAAAACAAAGCACAAGAATTAGCCGCCAAACAAAAAGATTTACCTAGTGATATCGAGTGGCACATGATAGGTCATATGCAAAGTAATAAGGTAAAATACATTGCTCCTTTTGTAGCGCTTATTCACTCTGTCGATAGTTTAAGTTTACTCGAAGAAATAAATAAGCAAGCTCTTAAAAACAACAGAACCATTGGTGTTTTACTTCAATTTCATATTGCCGAAGAAGAAACAAAATTTGGCTTCTCAATGGAAGAAGTAGAAGAGCTTTTAAATTCAAGCGCTTACAAAGAACTCAAAAATATTGAAGTGTGCGGAGTAATGGGAATGGCCACTTTCACCGAAAATCAAGAGCAAATCAAAAAAGAATTCAAACAACTTAAAGCTTATTTCACTCAATTAAAAAGCGCCCACTTCAGCGAGAAGGAGCGATTTAATGAAATATCTATGGGGATGTCGGGAGATTATCTTTTAGCTATTCAAGAAGGTAGCACGATGGTGAGGGTTGGTTCTAGTATTTTTGGCGGGAGGTAGGTAAATAAAACGAATTCAGTAATTGCCAGCGACTGTGCACCATTCGATAACTCAGGTCGCTGTTAAGTCTAAGTTTTGCCAACCAGAAGTTGGGGAACGAAAATAAGGAATTATTGAGGATTGGCAAAGAAGAATCTTTGGTTAAGCGATGATAAATAAGTAGTTAGAGAATCGACTTATCTTCGCTGCCCAATTTTATAAAATGCTTTAGAAAATTAGTCCTTGAGACTATAAAGAATTGCATTTTACCATAAGACGCCCATTCACTCATCTTAATATAAGTTTTCTCATCACCGCCATCCTTAAATGAATAACTATCTATTATAAGCTTAGCACTCTCAGCATCTTTTACAAAAGTAGCAATAATTACATTGTTAAATATTGCCCTTGAAATAGCATTAGAAAAAGAGATTGACTCCCCTGCTTCAGGCTTGGATTTATTTTTATTTTCTTAAACTTTTATTCCCAACACCAACATCATCTTTAACTGCACATGAGGTCTATGATTTGCATCTAATGAACCTATTTTCTTTACAAACCTATCGCAAGAAAGAGATTTCAATTGAAAGCAATCAGCAGAACTGTTTTTACTTAATCCGTTACCTTTATTTGGAGTTATCTCATGATGCCAAACATTAGTAAACTTAACATCAGTGATTGGAACTGCCACTCTTAAATTCAGCTTACCCAATCGTTGGTCGTTTACAACTATAGCAGGACGTAACTTACTTATTTCTTGTCCTCTGGTAGGATTAAAATCTACCATCCATATTTCCCATTGATTAATATTCATCTACAACATCATTTGAGTTATCTAAATCTCGAACCTCTTTACTTTTATAGTATTTCTGTGTCTTAGCCGAATCAGCATCCATCTTCATTTGTTTATACATCGCATCCAAATCAGTAGAAGCTAACAAATCGCTTAAACTAAGCTTCTGTGGTTCACTTGGCTTAATAAGCAAACCTGTAAGTGTTTTTTCAATGATCACACTCTCGCCAAATGACTTCAAATAACTCTTCGGAATTACAAACCCCATTGAGTTTCCTATTTTTACTAATCTCTTTTCCATAGCTTTTCTATTTATCTGATTTAAACAATCAATACTTCAAATGTACAAACAATGTTATAATAAAGCAAATAATGTTATAACTTTATTAATTCAACCCCATCAATATATAGGGACGATAGGTATTATCTTAAATTTAAACCTTTTCTTTCATTTCAAATCTATATGCCGTACATTTGTTTGAAATAATCATTGGTTATGGCATTAGAAATTAAAACTACACCGGTATTAGAAGGTCAGGATGCGGAAAGATTTCTGAAGTTAATTAGCACACCTAAGAAATCTATTTCTAAGTCAAAGAGAGCTATTATCAGAAAGAGAACCTTAGAAATATTAAAGAACGCTAATATCTAAATCCTTGAGCCTTTTAGACCAAGCCAAATTATTCCGACTATCACCAGAGATTAATCTTGAGCAATTTAGTTGCACCAACGATGACTTAAATGATTTTCTGAAAAATGATGCTATTCCTTTTCAACAGGAGTTACTGGGCGTCACTTATCTTTTTATTCTTAAAGAAAAACCTCACGACATTTTAAGTTTCTTTACTATTTCTAATGACGGATTGAAGCTTGACCCAGTTAGCAATTCCACT
>CAMDPJ010000191.1 GCA_945903925.1 Chryseobacterium gleum | reverse complement strand
GAAGAGAACGGAGTGTTTGTTACCAAAACAGCTACTCAGGTTTTGACATTAGAATCCGACAATAGCAAGGTGATTGATGCTGCTTATTACAAAGCAGAAGGTGCAGAAAAAATTAAAGCAACCATCACAGCTATTAGTATTCCTTCGGGCTGGCCACTGTTAGAATTAGAGGCTTCTGTTACAACAGAGAGTTTCGACTACATGAATTTAAATGATATTGCTTCAGTTAGTTTAAGTCATAATTCTACCTTAACTGCCGATGGCAATTTACAAATCAATTGGACTGCTTTAGGCAGTGCCGAAAGTTATGAGTTAGAGTGGACTTATGTTTCCAATCAGGGTGCTACGCCTACACAAATTTTAGCCGCAAACGATATTGAAGTAGATTGGAATTTGTTTAGAAACAATAGTTCTAGAGTTATTGTTAAGGGCTTGTCGTATGAAATTCCTTTGATGTACGAAAAAGGGTATATTATTTACCGTTTAAGAGCAGCAGGCAAAAGTATTTCTAATGGTGTGGTTGTGGGTTCTCAAACAGAGTGGACTGCCCCCGATGGTGTGCATGGCTTGGTAAGTAGTTTTCCTAATAAGTATTTGTTTACTGGTTTAGAAAACAACATCAACTGGCAATCTTCATTAAGTTTTGCCGAAGAAGGAAAGCATAAAGCGGTATTGGCTTACCATGATGGTAGCATGAGAAACCGTCAGGCCGTTACAAGAATCAACACAGATGAAAGAGCTGTTTTAGGCGAAACTTTTTACGATTACAACGGTCGTCCGGTCATTCAGGTTTTGCCAGTTCCAGTAAAAGAAAATGCTTTAACCTATTACCCTCATTTCAACTTAATTGAAGGGGAAACTATATTGAAAAAAGAAGATTATACCTTCATCACCGAAGGACAAGGATGTGTTGATGTTAATTCACCTGAGTTTACTACAACAACAGGTGCGTCTCAATACTATTCGCCAAATAATAATTTCGGTACCAATGGTAATACTGGTGACGATATTTTAAATCGTGATTTAATTCCCGATGCTAAAAAATATCCTTACACTCAAACACAATATACCACTGACAATACAGGAAGAATTGTTTCTCAATCGGGTGTAGGTGAAGCGCATCAAATAGGTACTGGTCACGAAACCAAATATTTTTACGGTTCACCACAACAAGAAGAATTAACTCGTTTGTTTGGTAATCAGGTAGGGTATAATGTTCATTATAAAAAGAATACTACAGTTGATCCAAACGGACAAGTGAGCGTTTCATACATGAACATGGGCGGTAAAGTGGTGGCCACAGCACTTACAGGTAAAACTCCTACAAATGTTAATGCTTTATCTGGAGATAATGCAAAAACAATTGAAACCAATTTATTTGGAATGGCAGGTACTGCCAATGGTTTAAGTCAAAATGGTTTAAGTAAAGTGTATTCTTCTAAATTCTCTGTGCCCGATTCTAATAAATATACATTTGATTATACTGCTGTTTTGGGCTATTACGATTTGAATTGTTTAAGCGCAAACAATACTAATCCTCTCCATTTTGATGGAGCTGTAGATTTAAATATTCAGTTGGTTGATGGTTGTGGTTCTGTTATTTTTCTTGAGAAAAGAAATACAGCAGCAGGTAATACTGGTGCTAAACAGAATTTAGCGGTTAATAAAACCGATGTTCAATTATCACAAGGAGAATATCAAATAGTAAAAACATTATCTATCAATGAGCAGAAATTAGAGAAATACTGGCAAGATTATTTGGCTAGTCCAAACAATTGTTTAACCAAAGAAACGCAGTTTCAAGATGAGGAAAGAGCCCGATTAGATTTTACAGGTTGTGAATTAACCTGTGAAAAATGTGAGGAAGAAGTAGATAAAATATTAAATGCACCCAATGCTATTTATGGGTTAGAAGAAAGAACGCGTTTGCTTTCATTGTGCGATGATTTGTGTGATGAGGGAATTGGTTGTAAAGCATCAATGGAGGCCATGCGAGGTGATATGTCGCCAGGCGGACAATACGCCGAATTACGCAAATCAAAAGTGAATCAGGCTCATGCTCCTAAAGCAGAATTCGATAGCGATAATCAACCCATTATTACTACGGCCGATGTTACCTTAAATGGTACCGATGGTATTTTTGATGCTAGTGAACCTGGTGATTATGCAGTAGATGCTACGCAGTTTCCTTTGTCTATTTTCAACGAGGTAAATGCTCTTCCTATTAATGCGCAATTAGTAGCACTTGTTGATACTGTTTCATGGAGAAATCCAATTCAAATTACCGACCCCGAATACACAGCCGATAATTGGGGCAATCAAGTAATTTATTCTAAAAACAATAGTTTAGATAACGCTACTTATGCTATTGGCGATTATATGGATCGCAATACGCATTTGCCATTCGAAGCTACTTTGATTTACAATCCATCAACAGATAAATTTAATCCAGAAATTACTTTGGCTTTTGGTGATATAGAAATTCATGAAGTTGATGCTGCCACCAATTTGTATAAAGTGAAAGTGAAGTATCTTAAAAATGTAGCCGATTTTGAAAAATACTGGCAACCACATTGGTCGAGTTATTTGCTGCCTTACCACCCCGAGTTTGGCTATTTGTTAGATTGTTTTAACAACTATGCAAGCAATGATTTTGATTATAAATTATCAGGTACAGAAACACTAGCAGAAGCAAAAAAGAAAGGGTATATCGATGCCGATGGTTATCCTGCAATTGTTGGGGTGAATCAGGCGGCTTCTTTAGATGTGTTTATTAAAAATAATTCGTCTAATTATAGTTATTTAAGAAGACGCAATAACGCTTACAAAGCAGATTTGAGTATGGCCGAAGTAGCCAATACCAATGCAAATTGTCCTACAGGAAATCAAGCCAACGCTTGTGGCGTTTCTGTTTGTGGAGACAGCATCATTGATTCCGATATGGAATGGAATATTTTCAAAGCTTTGTACATATCAGAGAAACAGCAATTACAAAAGTTTCAGGCTAGCAAAAAAGCAGTAGATAATCAGTATTATAATGGTTGTATAGGGCAACGCGATTTTTATACTTTACCCGAAACAGAATATTTCCGTCGGCCGCAATTAGAGATCTATACTTACAGCTATGAGCGATGCTTGTTTAAATGGCCTAATGTTTTTAATAAATCGTGGGGTTGTAACACTGTTACCAAAACCATTAACACTTTTATTCCTCCGGTAATCGACCCTAAGCAAGTGTGTTTTATGGGGCGTATTGATAGGTTTAAAGATAAAACCAAGCGTTTCTATATTTCAGCTCCATCTAACTCAGCTGGTGGTCAGCTTCCTCTCAATTGTTTTTACTTTGATGACGATGGCACTGGTAACCCTGTGAAAGTTCCTGCTCCTTGTGAAAGCGATATTACTGCTGCTATGAATGAGATGGTTCTAGAAGGAGAAAGGTTTAAGTACGAGTCGTGTGGCTTATGCCCTTTGGCTACCGACTTAGAAAATGTGTTAATGAATCTTCGTGAAAATGATTATATGCCCAATACAACAAGTGTTCATCTCACTTGCCCTAACGATACGGTTCAATTAGGTGGTGTTATTTATCGCTACCTCTTAAATCAAAATGGAAATGATAATAATATTACTTGGCATTCGACTGTTTCAACCAACGGCAAAATTTTAAATGGTTCATTCAATACAGGGGCAACAAGTACTGCTGCTATTTCTCTAACGATACCTAGCAATGTACCCCTTACTTTTGCTACTCTAAGTAAAATGTGTTGCTTAAGTGTTACTGGTCCTAACAGCTTCACTTTTAAGTCTTCTTTTTACAACCCTATCACCAAAAAAGACACTGTTTTTTATATTGATGGTACTTCTGATTTTAGAATCGATACTTGTTACATCGCACCAAGATGTATGGTAACCGACGACAGCAGAAGAGTTGCTTTGTTACTTAATATGTTAGTGGCTACTGGTGGTGGCAAAACAAGTGATTTAGATACCGAAGGGGCTCAAATTGATTTGGCAAATACTGCATTGAAAAAAGATTATTATGCCGATGCTATTCGCGCTTTCCTAAAACAAGACAATGATTTGGTGTATGGTCAATATTTAGAAAAGGTAGATACTATCTCTCCTAAATGGGAAAGTACTGTGACCTTACAATCTTTATCGGGTGAATTTCATTACGATGGTGGAAGTATGTCGGTGGATATTTCAAATCTTCCTTCGCCATATTTATACAAGAACATTAAAGATTTTTCAAGATTAAGACCTGTTTCGGGTAATCCTAATCAATTTTATGTTGATGCCAAAATTGCAGTGCTTGGAGCAGATGATGTAGTTGTAACACTAATAGTGGAGACTCCTGCTTTTACCACAACAGTATGTAAAAATCCTGTTCGTCCTATAGGTGAATAATAGAAGACTTCAACACATGACAAGAGAAAAAAAAGATATTAAAAATACTTCGCTTATGAAATTTCGCTTATTTCAATGGATGTTACTGTGTTTACTGTTTGTGGCAGTAAAACAGCTTAACGCTCAATGTGGTTCGTCCTCATCGGTTAATCGCTGGCAATGGCCAACAGGTGATAATTGGTTTATGGGGGATGGCGTTTTTGCTAATTTTCCTGGCGGAACTGGTGGCATAACTTTCTCTTCTATTAACACCAATAATAGCGAAAGAATTGCTTACGAAGGTACTGCAACCATTAGCGATAACGCTGGTAATTTGTTGTACTATTCTAACGGGAGAAAACTGTGGAAGGCCGACAATACATTGATTTATAGCGGACTCTTAGCTGGTAATGAGAATGGTTCTAGTCCGG
>CAMDPJ010000190.1 GCA_945903925.1 Chryseobacterium gleum | reverse complement strand
CAAATTTAGATACGCTACTTATTCAAGGTAATGGAAGATTTACAGGCACGGCGCATTTGCTTATTGCGGCGAATACACCTGCAGGTAATGGCTATCGTTTGAGAGTGATTAGCTCGAATCCGATGGACACTGCTGTTAGCGCTTCTTTTGTGATTGAAGATTGTTGTGCCTCTTTTGCTAGGCCAATTGCCAGTTTTGGCACGGGTGAGTTGTATGGAACCATTAATTGCACAGGGGAAAATATGTACTTATTGTCTACTACAGTGCCAGGAGCTTTGGGCTACGTATGGACGGGTCCGAACGGATTTACAAGCACATCTCAAAATCCAGTGAGAACAAATATCGATGTGTCGCAATCTGGAAAATACGTCGTGTATGCACACAATTTAGCGTGTACAAGTGATACTAGCTCTGTAATGGTTACGGTTGGTGCAGCGTCGCCAACACCTAGTGTATCTAATGGCGGACCGTATGCTACCGGACAAACCATCAACTTATCATGCAGCGATGTAGCTTCCAATTATGAGTGGATGGGTCCGAATTCATTTACTGCCTCTATAGCTTCACCTGCTATAAACAATGCCACAACTGCCAAAGCAGGTTATTACAAATTGAAAATAAACACTACAGGATGCTGGAGTGCTTACGATTCTACTTGGGTCACCGTTGATGGTCTTACCGTTACGCATGAGTTGGCGAACGGTGCGTTCACATTATTTCCTAATCCTTTAAAAGCAGGCAACACCCTAGTTATTTCTGTAGAGGACAAAACTCTATACAATCAATTGGCAGTGGTTTATTTGTGCGATATTTTAGGAAAAGAAGTAATACATCAACAACTTACCTTATCGGCTTTAAACCATCTTGATGTTGTGCAATTGCCTGCAGGAACTTATTATTTGAATGTTCGTGTGAATGAACAATCGACGATGTACAATGTGGTGGTGGAGTGAAACACTCATTATTAAAAAACAGAAAAGGCCTGATAATTCAGGCCTTTTCTGTTTGTATATTTTTAAAATTACCCTTTCTTCTTGGCAATCACATCCATTAAATCGCCTACGTTTTTTAGGTTCATTACATCTCTGTAGTGAAATCTAATAGCGAATTCTTCTTCTACTTCTGCAATGAAAATAACGTTGGTCATCGACGTCCATTTCTCTACGTCTTTAGCTGTTAATTCGCGTGTTGCGCTAATAGAAGGATTTTCGAAAACGCGTTGTAAAATGCTCGTTAATGTTGTTGCTATTTGTTTTATACTGAATGTTAATCGAAATTAATTTTGCAATAAAATAGTACTAATTGTTGGGTTGATAAACAGTACTTAATTTACCTCTATCTGTTTTTCCGCTAATGGTAAGCGGTAGAGCATCTATGGCTATGATTTTTTCGGGAATCATATACACAGGTAAGTTTTTGCGCAGGTAGCTTACCAAGGCTTGTTCTTGTGTTTTATCAAAGCCTTCAATGGCCATGTAAACAGCTGTAGATCCCATAGTGTTTTTGATAGGGAAAGCCACTAGGTTTTTTTCATTGCCTAAGAATTTTTTCGAATGAAATTCAATTTCGCCCAATTCTACTCTGTAGCCGTTTACTTGTACCTGATGATCTATCCTTCCACAGTACATTATGTTTCCGCGTTCGTTGAGGTAGCACAAATCTCCCGTTCTATATGCGTTTCTTTCCTCTCCTTTGTATTGAATTTTAACGAAAGACTTGGCCGATTTTTCTTCATCGTTCCAGTAGTGGGTGGTAACTTGCGGACCAATAAGCAGCAATTCGCCTTTGTCGCCTTGCGGCACCTCTTGGTCTTTATCGTTAACGATGTAGCCTATGGTTTCCCCCAACATGTGTCCGATAGGCACAATACCATTGTAGGTTTCTTCTGGAGAAATAGCGTTATCCCAAACATATTCGGTGACGATTACAGTAGCTTCTGTTGGACCGTAAGCATTACCTACAAAACCGTTAGGTGTACATTTTTGCCAGCCCACCAAAGGTTTTGCAAACAAGGCCTCACCAGCAAACATGCAGCACTTAAGGTCGGGAAGCTGTATTTGATCGAAATATGGTTGTAAATAATTAATTACCGAAGGCACCATGTAGGCGATAGTAATTTTTTGATCTTCTAAAATTTTAAGCACCTCCATGTACATAATTGCATCTTGCGGAACCACATAGAAACACGCGCCCATTATCAAAGGAAAAACGTAAGACAACACTGATACATCAAAGGTTAATTCAAACATTTGAAGGTATCTGTCGTCTTTATTTACATTGTATTTTGGGTCGTATAAATGACCGTCGATTAACGAAACCACATTTTTGTGTCGAATAGGCACACCTTTAGGTTTTCCGGTACTTCCAGAGGTGAATAACAAATAGATATAATCGTCACCGGTAATGTTTTCGTTGTATGAAAAATCGGGCTCAAGTGTGGTGGTAGTTTCCATTTTAATGAACTCTACTTTGCCTTGAAGCAAAGCTTTAAGTTCTTCTATTTCTGCACCGTCTTCAGAGTACATTAAAACGTTTAAGCCAGCATCTTCCATCATTCCTTTGGCCCTCTCTGCAGGAAATTTTTTGTTGATCGGCACATAAGCACCACCCAAAGAAACGATAGACCACATGGCCGCATAAGTATTTACACTTTCGTGGGTGTAAATACCAATCATTTTAGAATAATCTTTTTTGCTTTCAATTTGTTTTTTGATGCCCGAAGCAATGCTTAAAAACTCTTGATAAGAGTAGGTTTTATCTTTAATGAATATGGCAGGTCTATCTAAGTTATTTTTACAACTCTCGATAAATAATTCGTAAACGTTTTGTGATGCTGACTTCATTGCGATGGCGAAGATTAATAACTAAAGCGGCAAAAATATTAATTTTTTGTGACCTTGGAGGGATTCGAACCCCCAACCCTCAGATCCGAAGTCTGATGCTCTATCCAGTTGAGCTACAAAGCCAGTTACTTTTGATGTATTCTTTTCCGCTACCTCCTTTTAAATATTTTTCTCGCTCTCTTGCGTCGGTTCGAGAACCTATTTCTTCAAAGAAAAATAAAGTCCAAGGTGTGTATCCTGTGGTAGATTTTGCTTTGCCTAAGTTATGTTCTTTTATTCTCTTTTCAACATTTTGAGTCATTCCAACATAAAACCTTCCATCAACCTCACTTCTTAAAACATACACAAACCACATTTTAATTTTTTTTTAAGTTTAGATTCGAACCCCCAACCCTCAGATCCGAAGTCTGATGCTCCCTGCCTGCCGGCAGGCAGGTATCCAGTTGAGCTACAAAGCCAATTTCCTTAGTGATGCTGTTCTCAAGGGATTCTAAAAGCTTTTCTAAATTCCCTTATTTTATGCGAATATATGCAAATAGCTGCAAATGGGGGCATAAACCAACCATCAATTCCAGCCATGCTTAGTACATTGGAATGGGATTGTTATTTAACCGATTGATAAACCGTTGGTAATTTTAGCTCCTAAAAGTGCATTGGCTATTTTTAAGGCAGCACTTCCGCAGGAGCGAAATGCTTTTTATTTTAACGTGATAAAATTTCAAAACTTATTTTTTAGAACCTAATTTCAAAACCCCATTCTCTCCTTGCCCAACTATTTATCCACACGTTCTACTGTTCATAACTTCCATCATCAACTTCGCGTACGAAGGGTGAATTCTATATATTTATTTCAGATGAGCAAAAACAAGAAAAACAAAAATAAAGAGGCGAGCACGGGCTCTCTTACCAACTCTATTCTTCAACTTTTTTACAAGTGCGAAGGAAGAGATTTAAGTCATAAATCTATCGCATCTGATTTGCGCATCACTTCTAAAGATGGCAAAAGACAAGTACTCGACACGCTTTTAAGTTTGGTGCAACAGAAAAAATTAGATGAAGTAAATCGCGGTAAATTTACACTTGCCGAAGCCAGAGAACCGATGACGGGCAAAGCCGATTTTACGGCATCTGGTGCGGCTTATGTAACTATAGACGGACAAGAAGAAGATATTTATATTGCTGCACAAAATACAGGCAATGCTTTTCACCAAGATATTGTAAAAATTGAATTGGTGCCAGGCAGAGGAAGAAAACCTGAAGGTAAAATTGTAGAAGTTGTAGAAAGAAAAAGAATCGATTTTATTGGTTCTGTTCAGTTGGTGAAAGATTTCGCTTTTGTGGTACCCGATAATCCTAAAATTCACATGGATTTTTATGTGCCGGCCAATAAAATATTAGGCGCAAAAGAGGGTCAGAAAGTAATTGTGCGCTTAGGCGATTGGCCTAAAAATTCTAAAAATCCTTTTTGCGAAATCATTGAGGTGCTAGGTGATGCAGGAAACAACGATGTAGAAATGCATGCTATTCTTTTTCAATATGGTTTGCCTTACAAATTTCCGAAAGAGGTAGAAGATTTTGCCAATAAATTGCCTGACGTTATTACCGAAGAAGAAATTAAAAAACGTCGCGATTTTCGTAAAATCACTACGTTCACTATAGACCCGCACGATGCCAAAGATTTTGATGATGCGCTCTCTATTCAAAAATTGGAAAATGGAAATTGGGAAATAGGTGTTCACATTGCCGATGTATCGCATTATTTGCAGCCTGGTACTTTGTTAGATCATGAGGCTTACGAAAGAGGAACTTCCGTTTATTTGGTGGATAGAACGGTTCCCATGCTTCCCGAGAAACTTTCTAATGGCGTTTGCTCGCTACGGCCACACGAAGAAAAATTGTGCTTCTCGTGCGTGTTTGAAATAGACGACAATGCTGCCGTGATTAGCCGCTGGATTGGTAGAACAGTAATTTATTCCGACAGACGCTTCA
>CAMDPJ010000189.1 GCA_945903925.1 Chryseobacterium gleum | reverse complement strand
CCAGGTGCCTACATCGCTACTCCCGAAGAAAAAGCATTGTCGGCAAACTTTGCCGGAAACCAAAAGAAACTACCTTGGCCTGCCGCCAGTGGTACCATATCGCAAACGTTTGGCGATCATAAACACCCTGTTTTAGAAACAGTAATGACACACAACAACGGTATCGATTTAGTGGTGCCCAAAGGAAGTATAGCAAGGGCGGTGTTTAAAGGCACTGTAAGCGCCGTACTTATTCTGCCTGGCGATAAATATGCTGTATTGATCAAACATGGAGAATACTACACTATGTACTCTAACCTCGATAACGTTTCGGTTAAAAAGGGCGAAGAGGTAGGCACCAAAGGGGAAATTGGCGTTGTTAAAACCAATAGTGAAGATGGTAAAACTGAATTACACTTTGAGATTTACAAAGGAAGTGTAGTGATGAACCCTGAGAGCTGGTTGAGTCCGAGATAGATTTGAGGAAGAGTGAGCGTGAGATTTGATGCCCACTTCTGCGTAAATCTGCGCAATCTGCGGGCACCCTTTTGTTAAACTCCCTCAAAAACTTTCGCACTCCCAATAATTTATTACCTTTACATCCTAATATTTGAATTATGGGAGGAAAATTAGGAATTACTGAAATCGTTGTCATTTTATTGATAGTGCTTTTATTGTTTGGTGGTAAAAAAATACCTGAATTAATGAAAGGTTTAGGAAAGGGCATTAAAGAATTTAAAGATGCAAAAGACGGCGGAAGTGCCGAACCAACTAACGTTGAGCCTAAAAAAGATTAATTACAAGGCTGCTGAAAAGCAGCCTTTTTATTTACCTAATTTCTTATTGATCTATGCGAGGCATTTCGCCTAAATTCCTTCATTGGAACAAGTTGCTTCTTGTTCTTTTTCTCGCCTTCTCCTACCCTTTAGTACAAGCCAATACCGATTCGCTAAGCATGCAGCAGCGCATGAACAGACTCGATGAACAATCGGATATCCATTTTGTTTTAAATAACCTTGTTAAAGAAAAAATCACCGAATTTGGCAAACAAAAAAAGCTAATTGCTTTATGTAGGGCCGATGGTGAACTATACTTTCCCTTGATTGAAGCCGAGTTTTCTAAAAACAAAATTCCCTTAGAGCTGAAATACATCACGGTGATGGAATCGCATGTGAATCCTGCTGCTGGGCATAGTGAGGGTCCGGCCGGCCTATGGCAAATCACCAACGGCACAGGCAAAGTTATGGGCTTGCGCAACGATAAATATATCGACGATCGCAGAACCCCACTGGCGAGTACCAAAGGCGTAAGCGCTTATTTTGCTAAGTTGTATAAGCTGTATGGCGATTGGCAATTGGCCATCACGGCCTACCAAATTGGCAACGGAACACTCGATAAAATAATCGCCAAACACGGCAAAAAAGATTACTGGTCTCTGCGCTCCTATTTGCCAAAATTCGCCAGTGACTATATGGCTAAATATTTCGCTGTTTGCTACGTAATGGAGAATTACGAGAGTTTTGGTGTTGTGCCTTACGCAGGAAAATACACTGCCTCTAAACTTGATACGGTGCATATAACGCAAGCGCTTGGCTTCGAAAGAATGGCACAAGCTTTGGGCATCCCAAAAAGCGAAATTTCAAAATTGAATCCTCAGTTCAAACAGCAATTTTTTCCTGCTGAAAATGGAATTTATGCTGTTCTTCCTAGCGAAGCTGCAAAAACGTTTAAAGAAGAGCCAAAGAAAGTGTACAACTTCGCAATGAAGAAAATAATGGTGCAAAGCAAAACAACGCCCAAAAAGAAAAGCACTAAAAAACCCGCCAAGAAAAAGAAGAAATAGTACAACATGTCGGCGCCAACTGCTATCAAACCAATTCAAATTCTTATACTTATTGTGCTGGTAAACCTAGTTTTATTGGCTGTTTGGTTTATTGTGCCCGACAAAGGCATTGCCATCACCAAAGAGCTTAGCGTTAAGTTTCCATCGCCTACCGAATACTTCGAACCCGACGCGAAAAAGAGCGAAAAACCAGTGACCGAAAAAATCACGAAAGCACTTAAAAACACTACTTTTTCTGAAGATTCTGTTCAGCATTTCATTCCGCTTAGCGATGAAGATATCATCGTTTCGGCCAGCGAAAAGATTATACATTCAAGCGATTTTGAAAATGCATTGGCAGCTTTTTATGGTAAATTGGAAACCATAAAAGACGGACAACTTGTGCGCGTTCTTCATTTTGGTGATTCGCAAATTGAAGGCGATAGAATTAGTGGTGTGCTGCGCGATATTTTACAAAATAAATTTGGCGGTTGTGGCGTAGGTTATATTCCTGTTAACGATCCTTCTTACAGCAGAAAGAATGTAAATAGAATTGCTGTAGGCAAATGGACCAAACACGCTGTTGTTCGCTCTGCCACACCTCCTCCTCACAAAAATTACGGCTTTTTAGGTAGCTTTTACCAATGGAAAAAGTTAGCGAAAAACAGCAGCGTAGGCATCAATATCAGAAAGAACAAAGGCGGCAATCAAAAGCTACAACACTTCGAACAAATTTCGTTGATGTATAGAAACTTCTCGAAACCATTTGACTGCAAGATTACTTGCGATACTACCATCATTCATCAAGGATTGATGCAAGATTCGGGCATCTTTCAGCAGCAATGGAGCTACAGAGGTTTTGGCAAAGGTGAATTGAATTTTACTTTTAGCGGAGAAGGAAATCCGGATATTTACGGTGTAAGTTTAGATTGCAAACAAGGCGTTGCTGTTGACAATATTTCTTTGCGTGGCTCTTCGGGGACCGACTTCACTAAAATGAATAAAGAGTGTTTGAAACAGCAGTTTTCGAATATGAATATCGGACTCATCATTTACCAATTTGGAGTGAATGTAGTGCCCAACGAAGTGGTTGGTTATGGCTTTTACCGCGATATGATGGTGCATCAAATAAACTACCTTAAACAAATAGCACCAACTGCATCTATATTGGTGATAGGTGTTTCAGATATGTGTAAAAAAGAAGCAAGTGAATTTGTGTCTTATGGCAACATTGAAAAAATTCGCGATGCACAAAAAGAAGCTGCACAGCTTACTGGCTGTGCTTTTTGGGATTTGTACGAAGTGATGGGCGGCCAAAATTCTATGGCCGATTGGGTAACAGCATCGCCCTCTCTGGCCGAAAAAGATTATACCCATTTTAACTGGCGTGGCGCGAATGTGGTAGGTGAAAAGCTAGGCAATGCTATTTTAAAAGACTACTATGATTTTAAGAAACTGGAAGAATATTAAAATTATGTTCAATGTTCAATGTTTAAAGTTTAAGGTTAGCCATGCGCCTATTTTTGGCTTTTTACTTTTAACATTTAACTTATTCTCGCAACACACCATTGATACGCTTAAGCAATACCCTTTCATTGATTATTCATCTAACAAAATCTTGGTAAAAGACAGCAGCACACTAAAAGGTTTTTACAATAAATTGTGGGAATATGAGGCGAAGAAAAGCGGACAAGTTAAAATTCTTTTCATAGGCGATTCACATACGCAGGCAGGCTACTGGACCGCCAAAACACGTGAGCTTTTTCACCGTTCTTTCGATTGCGGAACGAGTGCCAGAGGTTTTGTTTTTCCTTACTCGATGGCCAAAACCAACGGTCCGATTAACTACGGCATTCGCTTCAACGGCAAATGGTATCCGCAAAGATGTATTTATCCCGATACCACTTGTAACTGGGGATTGGCGGGCATTACCGTTAGCTCGCCCGAAGATTCTCTCTTTGTAAGAGTGTATTGCAACAACAAAACATTTGAAACTTATTACCACGATAGAATTTCGGTGTTGTACGACCCTACCAAAGCACAACGCAACATCTCTGTTTTCTCGCAAGGCGCCAATGTGATCAACAGCACCAACGACAAAAAATTAGGTATCCATACCTTCTATTTCGATAAGCTTACAGACACCATAACTGTAAACATTCGCAAGCCCGATAAAACCGACAATCAATTCGCCTTGCAGGGTTTTATATTAGATAATTCCCGGCCGGGCATCATCGCCAGCGAAGTAGGCGTCAACGGCGCAACAGTAAGCGCTTTCTTGCAGTGTAAAAATTTCGCCAAGCAAATCAATTACCATCAACCCGATTTAATTGTATTGTCGTTTGGAACCAATGAGATCTACAACACCAATTACAACGACTCTACTTTTTACCGCCACTACGATAGTTTGCTCACTTCAATTAGAAGAGCAATGCCCTTTACGTCCATCGTTTTAACCACTCCGGGCGATTGCAAAAGAAACAGAAAAACCACTATTAGAGCATCGTTGGCCGCACGAAAAATAATTATCGCTTTGGCTAAAAAACACAACTGCGCGATTTGGGATTTCCTAAAAGTAATGGGGGGCGTAAATTCTATTGAACAATGGGTAGCCAATGGCATGGGCAACAGCGATAAAGTTCACCTCTCTGAAAAAGGCTACAACATGATGGGCTCGTTATTTTACAATGCTTTGGCAGAGGGCTACGACGCGCACACCAAAGGCTGGAAAGTTCACACCATAGAAGAAAACACCGAAAATATTTTTTGGTATGGCTTGAAAAAAGTGTTTTCTACCGACCCTAAAGACCCCATGATTTTTAGCAACTACAGCTTTTGGATTTTCTTCATCGTACTCTTAATTGGCTATGTTTTCCTCTACAACAAGTTTAAAGCACGAGCACTTTATCTCAGCGTTTTTAGTTTATATTTTTATTACAAATCGGGGGGCTTCTTTTTTGCCCTCCTTATTTTTTCTGCCATTTTAGATTATTATCTCGCACTCAAAATTTACCACTCGAAAAACAAAGCAACACGCAAAAGCATGCTCTTC
>CAMDPJ010000188.1 GCA_945903925.1 Chryseobacterium gleum | reverse complement strand
ATTTGGATGGCAAAGTAAATGGATTTAGCAGTTTACCCATTGGTTGGGCTTCTGTTCCTGCTAGTTTTCCGGGATGTTTGGCAAGCGATCCTGGAATTACTGACACTCCCGACTTAGCCGATTCTTTAAGTCCTGGAGCAAGCGACGGTGTAATTGGTTATTCTTATTCTGGTAAAACTTTTTTATCTGCGCTTTATTCGGAAGGCTCTTATTCAAGTGTGTTTTGGCATGAAGGTATTCAGCAGGACGTTTCGGGTTTTTCTGCTGGTGCGGTTTACACCATTAACTTTCATCAAGCCGTAGATAAAAGCACTAATTGTAAAGACGAATCAGGTTCATGGGCTGTTTATCTAGATAATCAGTTTCTGGGGATTTCCTCACCTTCCTATAGTAATATAGGGCCATTTGATAAAAACTTACAATGGGATTACCGAGCATTAACTTTTATAGCTACTAAAAGCTACTATACAATACGCTTTTTGCCTGAGGATGATGATGCCAACAATGAATCAGGTGACACTAACGGATCCTTACGAATGGCAATCGATTATATATACCTCTCAGGTTTAAAACTCCACATGCCTAATGTGCTTACTCCGAATAATGATGGATACAATGATGCTTTTGTGCCGTTTGAAGACACCAATATTCCTCAAGCAAGTATTTCTGTTTTTGATAGATGGGGATATAAGGTTTATGAAAATAGCGGACTACTTCCTGGTTGGGATGGAAACCACAATGGCAATCCGTGTGCCGATGGCACGTATTATTATGTGGTTTCTCTTGAAATGGATGACCAGAAATTTAGTTTTTCGGGATTTGTGCAAGTGTTAAGATAGATTGCCAATTTCTTTTTTAACTTCGAACTAATCAAAATCATCTGTAATGAAAAAAAACATTTTCTTCCTTTTTCTATTATTGAGTTTAATGGCTCAATCACAAATTAATATTGAGGCAGAACAATTCTCTGTATTAAACCTTGAAAATTCTTTCATTACGGGAGGGATTAGCACTACCAAAGAAAATTCGATTGTATTGAATAAATACGATAAGGATTTTAAACTCATTACGACATATTCCCTTGATGTGAAAGAAGTTAAAGTGATGCAGTTATTGAAAATGAACAGTCACACGATATTGGTAAGGACTTACAAAACACTATTATCTGCTAATTATGAAAATTATTATTTCAACGACTCGCTTATTTTATTAAAGCATGAATCAATAGATGACAATTTAAAGATTGCTGTGACCTCTTCACAAGGAAAATTTTATGCGCTTTCAGGATTTAAAATTTACAGTCAAGATGATTTCTACCTTTATATAGAGCAAGGTAAAGCGAGAATGACCCCTACGGAACAGAAGTCAGATGTTGAAGCTGATCCTGTAATTTCATTAATACAGAATAAGTTTGAAGGTGATTCTATTAGTTATAAATCGAAATGGCAGCAGACCCTGCCTAATGTAACATTAAGGTATTATCAGTTTATTCCTTGGGATAACAATCGTGTTTTTCTTTATGGTTCGGTAAAACTCGGTAAAAATGCTTTTCAAGAAGTGATTTGGGGTATTGATTTATCTAGCGGAGAAATTCTGTTTAAGAAAGTAATTGAATTAAAAGACCAAAATTTACAAGCGGCTTTTTCTAGCGCATTTTATGACAAAGAGACAAAGAAATTAGTTATAGCAGGAAATTATTTTAAGAAAAATTCACCTGCGAATCAATTTCCACTTGAGATAGGTAAATGTACGATGGATGGTGTTTTTTATGCTTTTCTGCAAGAGAACGGTAATATTTCCGCATCCTATGAAGTGCCTTTTAAAGCAGAATATCCTGAAAAAGCAAAAATAAGTTCATTCGATAGACGAGCAATTAGAATTAAATCAATAGTTAAAACGAGTTCAGGCGATTATAGAATTATTGGAGAGAACCTAATGATTGATTATGAAAGTATTCCACAGTCCTCCATTGGAGTTTATTATAGTGGCGATTGTTGCCTTATGTATGGATTTACTGTTGAGGAAGTTAATGAGGCGTCTGGTGTATTGTTTCACAAATTCGTTTCAGTTAAGTCCGTAGATGACAATAAATTTGTAAAGTGGAAATCTAGTGCAGAAGTTTGGGAACAAGGATATGGGGTAGTTTCCACTCTTCTTGTTAATGAAGGCAAAGTTAGGCCTGAAGCAATTCTTTTTCAGGATGAGAAAACCACAACTAAAGAGATAGCGGCTGATGGTTCTTCACTAATCTATCAAAGTAAATATTACTATTGGGTTAAATACACTTTCAAGACTGATACTTTTGAAATTATTCCGTCAAAAGAAAAATACGCAAAAAGAACTATTTACACAGGCTTATCTAGTTTTATGATTATCACAACAGATAAATCTAAAATTTCAATAGATAAAGTACCTTTTTAATGTGAAATGATATTCGCAATTAATTGCTGTTATTTTATTTTAATGGGGAACAAAGATATCTGACTATTTTATAAGTTTATTTACCAGCATTTTACAGTCGATTCCACTTTGCTAAACCTAAAGAATTCCTTATTTTCGTTCCCCAACTTCGGGTTGGGGAAATTTATACTTAAAATTATGCTTAAACGTCACCCAAAACTTAAAGCGTTTACCCTTACCGAATTGTTAGTGGTATTGGGTATTGTAGGAATATTAACCTTGTTGGCTCTGCCTATTTTTGATAACCTTGGTGCCAAGGCCTACGAGGCGGAAGCTGAGATGCAGTTGAAACATATTAAGGGTTATCTTGAATCAAATAAAATTAGAACCTTCCAGTATACTGCCGATTTAAAAGAAATAGGCTTCACAGCTCCTAAATTGAAAAAAGATGGCGGTACTTCTGTGTTTGAATATTCCATTACTGAAGCTTCTAAAACGACTTTCGTAGTATTGGCTAAGGCTGCCGAAGATTTCGATGGTGACGGCACTTACATGGAAATGACCATCAATCAAGATGGTAAAATCGAAACTAAGATTGAAGATTAGTGACTTTTCTGTTTTCTATATTGCCTCTGTTCTCTATCGCTTACCAAGATTTTAAGCAACGCGCTATTTCATGGTACTGGCCTGTGTTGTTGTTTGCGGTATCTGCCTTTTCGGGATGGAATTTATATGGCGCCGAGATGTTTAAGAACATTGCTTTCAACTTAGCTTTTTTAGTGATTTTGTTTTCTACCGTTACCATTTACTTTTCTTTAAAGGCTAAGAAACTCACCAATATTTTCGATGTGTTTATTGGCTGGGGTGATGTTGTTTTTTTACTGGCTTTGGTGCCCTTTTTTCACCCTTTAGATTTTGTGTTGTTTTATACTTTTGCTACAATATTGTCTTTGATCGTGGCCTTGGCGCTTAAAGGAAAAGAAATTCCTTATGCGGGAATATTATCGGCGCTGATGATTGTTACTTTTGCAATAGGCTTCATTACAGATACCACTTGGCTCATCAATCTTCAATTTAAATCTTTGCTCTTTTGAACTTAATCGACGGCTATATTGAATTGAATACCGAACTGCAAAATGCTGTTTCTAAAGATCAGGCTTGGCATTACCGCATTGTTCCAAAAAGTAATAGTGCCGAAAACATAGTATTGTTCACCGATGAAGAAATTGTTGGTGAAGCTGAGGAGCTGGAGGCGATATTTGGTAAGAAAGTAGATTTCGAAATTATTGATTCTGCTGTATTGCAAAAGACTTTATCTGTTTACTACAGAAAGAACGATCGAACCGGCGGAGAAGTAAAAACATACAACAAGAAAGCCGATAATTTTTTAGATGATTTGATTGAAGAAGCCCGCAGTATGGGGAGTTCTGATATTCATGTGGAAGTGTATGAGGAGCGTTGCCGTGTGCGTATTCGTATCGACGGAAAGCTCGTTGAGCGTTATGTGTTGGATAAAGAGCAGTATCCTTCTTTCATCAATAAAATCAAGATTAAAGCGAATTTAGATATCGCCGAAAAGCGTTTGCCACAAGATGGTAGAATATTTTTTAAAGCAGGAAAAGACAAGTTTGATATTCGTGTATCGGCCTTGCCTACTTTGCACGGAGAGAAAATGGTAATGCGTTTGCTCGGTAGTGATGCAGGGAATATCGACATTAATAAACTGGGCTTTACCACCGATGAATTAGAGAATTATTTAGAAGGAGTTAAGAAACCTCATGGTATAGTGTTGATTAGCGGCCCAACAGGTTCGGGTAAAACCACCACTTTGTACGCTACTTTAAAAGTGCTCAACCAAACAGATACCAATATTGTTACGGTAGAAGATCCTATAGAATATACTTTAGAAGGAATCAATCAGGTGCAGTTGAAAGAAAGTATTGGTTTAACTTTCGCATCAACCTTAAGAAGTTTCTTGCGTCAGGATCCCGATATTATTATGTTAGGTGAGATTCGTGATGGTGAAACGGCTGAAATGGCTGTTCGTGCAGCACTAACGGGTCATTTGGTTTTATCAACCATTCACACCAATTCGGCATGGGGAACCATTTCTCGTTTGGTAGATATGGGTGTTCCCCCTTTTTTAATTGCCAGTACTTTAAACACATCTGTTGCGCAGCGTTTGGTGCGTTTGCTTTGCACGCATTGTAAAAAAGAAGAAGATTTTACCAATAAAATGTTTCCGCGCAATTTTAAACCAGTGCGCGAAATAAAAAAACATTTTGTGGCTGTAGGCTGCGAACAGTGCTATTATACTGGCTATAAAGGAAGAAAGGCTTTATATGAAGTAATTCCTATGGATTATGAGCTAGGAGAAATGATTAAAAATGGTAACTTCGGCGTCCAAAATGAATTAAAAGCAAAAGGTATTAAGTCCTTGGCAGAGAATGCTTTCGAT
>CAMDPJ010000187.1 GCA_945903925.1 Chryseobacterium gleum | reverse complement strand
GTAAATCAGACAATCGGTAATTGTACCCCAACTCCTGCATTTCGTAATACCATCCGCCATGATTTTCTTGCAATAAATCAGCCTCTTTAGTAATACCATGTGTTCTTAACAACATCAACTTCTTGTACAAAGTCTCATCGTTTGTTGTAATCATCCCTCCTTCTCCTGTTGCAATATGCTTTACGGGATGAAATGAGAAAATGGCCAATTCCGCAAAATTTCCATTTCCGCAAAACTGTTGTTTTCCTTTTGAATCTGTAAAATAACCTCCTGGCGCGTGACAAGCATCTTCAATAATCCACAAACCATGCTCGTCGGCCAATTTTCTAAACTGCTCTAAATCAACTGCCGCACCTGCAAAATCAACTGGAATAATTCCTTTGAAAGTTCCTTTAGGGTGTTTTTCTAAAAGCTCTTTTGTTTTATTGTAATCTAATAAAAATGTTGTTGGATCTATATCTACAAAAACCACCTCTGCCCCACAATAGCGAATACAATTGGCTGATGCGGCAAATGTAATTGGTGTTGTAATTACCTTGTCTCCTGGCACTACATCTAAGGCCATAGCGCACAAATGCAAAGCAGCTGTTCCGTTTGATACGGCTACCGCATATTTAACGCCTATATATTGTGCGAATTTTTTTTCGAATTCGAGAATTTGTGGACCTTGGGTAAGATAATCCGATTGAAGCGTTTGAATTACCGCATCAATATCCTGCTGAGTAATTTCTTGTCGGCCGTAGGGTATCGCTTTCATTAGAATTCAAATGTACTATCTACGTGAATCTTAATGAGTTCTTGCAATTCCTTTGCAGTCACCCACTCTGTGTTATTATCAGAACTATATTTAAACCCAGGCTTAACAGCTTTTGCATCAAAATGCTTCACGAAATCAGCTAAGCTGAAAGTAGTAACCTGCGGCAATATAGCATAATATTTACCTAAATCATAAGTAGTAAAAGAATCTGATTCAGTAATCATTTCTTCATGCAATTTTTCTCCTGGGCGAATTCCAATAATTTCAATTTTGCATTCGGGACCAATCGCCTTAGCTACTTCTGTTATCAAATACGAAGGAATTTTAGGAACAAAAATCTCTCCACCCCACGCACTTTCCATAGCATGCAACACCATGTCAACTCCTCCTTGTAAAGAGATATTAAATCTTGTCATATCAGGATTGGTAATTGGTAAAATACCTTCCTTTCTCTTGTTCATAAAGAAAGGAATTACCGAGCCATTCGACCCCATTACGTTACCATAACGAACAACAGAAAATTTGATAGGATTCTTCCCCTTAATGTTATTAGCAGAAACAAATAATTTATCTGAACATAATTTTGTTGCTCCATACAAATTGATTGGCGCAGCAGCCTTATCTGTAGACAATGCTACCACATTTTGAATGCCAACTTCCAAAGCCGCATTAATAACGTTCTCAGCTCCTAAAACATTCGTTTTTACACACTCCATAGGATTGTATTCGGCAATATGAATATGCTTCATCGCTGCGGCGTGAATAACATATTCAATGCCTTTAAACGCCATTTTTAAACGCTCAACATCTCTCACATCTCCAATAAAATATCTTAACGCAGGATACTTAGATTCAGGAAATTCCTGATTCATTTGAAATTGCTTTTGTTCATCACGTGAAAAAATCACTAAGCGCTTAACATTAGGCCATCTCTCTAAAATTGTTTTTGTAAGATGTTTACCCAAAGAACCTGTTCCTCCAGTAATTAATATCGACTTTCTATTTAAATCTAACATGAACTCTCTTTTAAAACGTAATACGAATTATACTTCCTTATTTTATTTCCCTCTGTAAATGATAATCTTATTTTGCGTGCCTCAAATATAAAAAAAAAATACAAAGACTTGCCTTTTAAAATGATGCTTTTCATCTAGAAAGACATACTCATGCTACGCAAATTGCATTAGACTAAAAAAAATAAGTGATCTTGCACCAATACCGTCCTAAACGTTTTGTTTAGAGAATACAATCATTGATTTCATTGAGTATTAGGGGTTCAAAGATGGAATTTCAAAAAAGGACCCCCTGATATAAAATCGGCAGAGGTTCTTTATATTCTTCAAAGGGTTTATCTATCCATCGCTGTAAATCAACTTTGCACAAGAGCTATTTTACTAAAAAAAGGCGAAAAAATTGCCGACGGAACCGTCAAGGAAATTATTGCTGCATACAAATCAAATAATAGCTTTGGTAGCAATAACAAAGGAGTGACCATTTTGCAGCCAAGCGATGAACTTACTTTTCAATTGCTGAAAATTGCGCTTAAGAACAAGGATGGGGAAATTTCCGACCATTGCGAGCATGAAGAGCACATCAAAGCAGAAATCGACTTTAGAATATCGAAACAACTTCCCAACTATTACCTCCACTTCAATATTACAAATGTGGAGGAGATAGTAGTGTATGTTGCAACCGACGAAGAACTTTCTGAAAATTACCACGCAGGAACGCTTGCGCCTAGCGATTATCAGTATAGCTTTGAATTGCCAAAATCACTTCTTAAACCTGGCAAATACGATGTTAATTTGTCTTTCTGCAATCAATTTTACCCTCAAGTTCAAACTTGTGCCGACATACTTTCATTTGAAATAATTGACACCACTACTGCACGGATAGAAAACAATTGTACCGAAGAGGCGCTGCTGTGGCGCCAGATATTGAGTGGAGTTTTCGAAAAATCTAATCCGCAAGAATACCTTCAAATTTCTCTAAGTAATTCTCGCCTCCAAAATATTGGTTCACGTTAAAAGGAGGAATAATATTCTCGCAATAGAGGAAGGCTTCTTTAAACTGCTCACTATTTTGCGCCAACTTCACCAGCGATGATTCCCACAATATTTTATAGTCTCTACTGAAAATGTCTTCTGCATATTCATCAATAAACACAGTAGGCACATTGGCTAAAGCGCAGTCGAAAACTACCGACGAAAATTTAGTAATGTTTACTTTAATGTGTTGCACCAAAAAAGGCAACGGCAGCTTATTGGATAATTCCAATTCATAATTCGTCAACCCCTTGTCTTTCATCCAATCTTCAATTTTGGGCTTGTCTGTTTGCACGGTTCGAGGATGCAATCTAATCAACCACAATATATCTTGCCTTTGCTTCATGAATTCGTAAACGAATAAAGGAAGTTCTAAGAATGGCTGCGGTTGCATCGACATCAAAACGCTATAACTATAACTACCAGTGGTGTGATGAAAGGACTGCTCTAATTCATGATCGATAGTCGTTTTTTTCAACATCTTGTGCATCCAAACATTACCTCCCAAAACAACCTTATTTTCATCTGCCACCCAGTCGCGAACTACAGAACATGAATCTAAATCGAATAACCAGAAATACTGAGGTAAAAAAGGAAACTTATGTATGTGTTGCTTATTGAGATTCCAAAATGCCATAGGTTCTAAAACGCCGTGCTGCATTTCAACCGGCTTAATGTTCAATTCTGCACAAGCCATGTTAATGGCTAATCCTAAAGAGTGATAGTACGATGTTTGCACCAACACCTTTGGCTGCACTTTTCTGAAAATAGTTGTAAAACAATCTTTGTACAGCACAATTTTTTCCATTTGATTTCTCAAAAACTCATCGGAAGCAAAAAGAGTGTTTTGCAATTCTTGCGGCAGAAGCTTTTTTAAATCAGTAAAACCTTCAACTTCCTCATTCTTTTTGAGGGCAAACAACAAGAGTAAATTATCAGTTAATTTCGCGAAAGCATTCTTCAATTCGGCCTTCTTTAGTCGCACACTAATATTTACCGTTGGGAAAAATGGTGGTAATTTTACTGTATCAGGATTGTTATTTTCTTCGAGCAACAAACATTTGTAATTCCTTCGTATTTCTTGGCACAAGGGATCAAGAAAATTATTTGAAAACAAACCATCGATGTTCTGATTTCTATGCGATTGACAATAGAAAAAAACCACATCCATTTTATCATCACTAATCTCTTCGGAAATATTAAGCTCCTTAGTTTTCTTCTGAAAGCGGGAATATAATACGTATTCGTTTTTCAAATTGATAAGAGCCGACAATACATCACCCAATTTGGCTTTGAAGCCTTTTGACGAAGCGGAAAGCGAAGTGCTAACCACAGTCGAATTTGTCTGCTGTAAACCATGATAAAAAAGTGATATACGAAATAAGGGCCATATAGAATGACCTTTATAACGCAATGTATCTGTTGAGAATTTTTGCTCTAGAACCTCGATTAATTCTTCATATCTCTGCATATCAAATATGAATTAACGTAATAAAATCAGCAATTGAAATAAATTTAATCGTTTAAGCCATTCTTACCCACAGTATGTCTCAATTTCCACTCACCATCACTGTTCTTGCCCCACAAATGCGGTGAACGGTACTTGTCAACTATTTTCCAAAACTCTTCTTCGGTAGTATCTATATATTCTAAAAATTCTTTGAAATATTTTTTAGGAAACTCTTGATCAAATTTTTCAACAAGATGCGCTCCCTCTTCTCTTGTGATTTTATCATTTCTTATTTCCTGTGCTGCGTCATAAGTAGCTCTTCCTATACCAAACTTAACTAGAGTAGTAAAGTAATGATACGGGTCTATTTTATCGTCAATACTTGAGTACTTAGAATAACTTCCTTCTGTTCTAAATTCGTTGGCCTGAAAACCACAATTATCAACAGCATAGTAATAGCATTCTTGTGGATCCCATTTTAAATAATAGCCTAAATAATGAACTGCTACACCTGCTTTTTTTAATTCTTCGGAAGGTGAAGGCAGATAAGGAGCGAAATCATTTAATGTAAAATTAGTGCTGGCAATAATATCTTTCATCTTTACTCCACCAAAAGACATGTCAT
>CAMDPJ010000186.1 GCA_945903925.1 Chryseobacterium gleum | reverse complement strand
ATTAACCAAACAGAGATTAACTCTTACTTCTTGTAATATTTGGTTAAATCAACCTCGTATGCAAAAGTGAAGTTGAAATATTTTCTGTTGTAGGTATCGTTTAAATCATTGGTGAAACCAGCCAACAACTGAATATTTGAAAAGGCCATCCAACCTAACAAAACATTGTATCTTGTATTGTTGTAAAAAGGCTCTTCGCTATTTAAAAACAACTCTATATCACTTTGAATAAAAAGTGCATTTTTCACTAATTTCTTTTTGTTAAGCGGTATTGAATTTTGAAAACGAAAGCGATGGCGCAAATAAAAATCGGCATCGTTTATTAACCGTTCTTCGATTCTATAACGAAAATCATACAACACTCTCCCCTTAGTGTTTGTATAAGAAACATGTTGCCACAAGCGCATCTCGGTTTGATACACCTCAATAATCTCTGTAGCGGGTGAAATATTTTTTAACGATGCGTAACCACCACCAAACATAAAATGCGAAGAATCGGCACGATAAAACGCGCCGACTCTAAACGCAAATTGTTCTATAGTCGGCAACAATGTGTAGTGTCGGTAATTTCTTTCAGCATACATCGCCACATTTTTAGTGAGCCATGTATTGCTTCTAAACGACATCCATTTACCTAAATGCTGATCATTGTACTGTAATTGTTGTGCCTTAGAAAAAGAACAAAACAACAAAAATGCAATGAAAAAAAATCTATTCATGCCTAAACATTTGGATTCTCCACTGTTATCAATTCTTTAATTAATCCGTTGGCTACATCATACACCCAGCCGTGTAAAGATGGCGTTTTTGCATTCTTCCAAGCAGCTTTAACTACCGCAGTTTTTTGCAAATCTCTAACTTGTTCTATCACATTCAACTCCACAAATCTTCGTCCGCGCGCCTCCAAATCGCTAATACCATCCAATTCAATTTTATTGAAACGGTACACATCTTTAATATGGTCAATCCAGTTGTCTACTAAACCAAATTGCTTATCGGTCATTGCTGCTAAAACACCACCACAATTGTAATGTCCGCAAACAATAACATGCTTAACCCCCAATATACTTACCGCATAATCTAGGCAACTTAGCATATTCATATCGGTATGAATCACCATATTGGCTACGTTTCTGTGTACAAACACTTCTCCTGGCATAGCACCAATAATTTCATTCGCGGGTACTCGGCTATCGGCACAGCCAATCCACAATACAGGAGGTTTTTGTCCGGTAGCGAGTCTCGAAAAAAAATCTGGGTTCTCGTCGATTTTTTTCGCCACCCATTTCTTATTATTCTCTAAAAGTTGATTGTAAAAAGTTTGCATATCATTCATTTTTTAAAGTTAATGTAAATCTCCCTGCACTTCCAAATCTGGAATATTCTTTAATTCCAGATGTATATGTTTCTCTTTTGCCAATGCCTTAAAACGATGAATCGTATCTAAGGCATCATAATCAATGGTTTGTGATTTAGAGCCATCAACTACTACTTTACTTTTTTCGGGTAATTCACTAAGTAAAGTGTGCAAACTAGGTTTATTCAAAAACGAAACATGTTCGCTCAAAGTAATGTGAATAGTACCATCGCCTTCGGTATCCTTGGCATAGAAATAAGGAATTTTGAAATTTGCCTTAAGAATGTAGAATATTCCAACCGCCATGCCGATGCCGATGCCTATTAACAAATCACTCATCATGATAGCTAAAACCGTAACAACAAAAGGTATAAATTGATCTAAGCCCAACTTAAATTGTTTAATATATAGGGCTGGTTTTGTTAGTTTAAAACCCACCAAAATTAAAATAGCGGCTAAAGAAGACAAGGGTATGTAATTGATGTATTTAGCAAAAACCAATACCGCAAGTATTAATAACACACCATGAAAAATACCCGACAATTTGGTTTTACTTCCTGCATTGATATTGGCCGAACTTCTAACGATAACAGCTGTTACTGGCAAACCTCCAATTAATCCCGATAAAATATTACCAGCCCCCTGTGCCATTAATTCTCTATTTTGCGGCGTTACGCGCTTTTGCGGATCAAGCTTATCTACTGCTTCCAAACTCAACAAAGTTTCTAAAGAAGCAACAAAAGCCAAAGTAAAAGCTGTGATATAAACCTGATAGTTTGATAAGGCAGAGAAATCTGGGAAAACTAAAGAATCACCTATGTCTCCTATTGATTTAAAAGAAGGCAGAGCAACCAAGTGACTTTGTGCGATGGTGAAATCGGGAAATACAAACATGTAAAAGAGATTGGCAAGCACACCAAACAAAACAGCAACTAAAGCGCCCGGAATTTGTTTTAAAGCATTCACCCTTTGCACCCATTTACTTTCCCATAAAAGAAGAATGGCGCATGAAATTGCTCCTGTAATCATTACGCCAAAATTCACATCTTCAAAAGCCTCTGCCAAATAAGAAAAGGTGGTGTTTCCATCTTTTTGAAAAAACTCCATCTCTCCAAAATCATCACGATCTACCCCTAAAAAATGGGGAATTTGCTTTAATATTAAGGTGAGTCCGATTGCCGCCAACATCCCCTTAATAACATTTGAAGGGAAATACAAGCTAACGACTCCTGCTTTCAATACACCCAACAACAATTGAATGATACCTGCCAACACCAATGACAATAAGAAAACTTCATAACTTCCTAAGGTACTTATAGCAGAAAGCACAATGATAATTAAACCAGCTGCTGGCCCGCTAACACTGGTGTGAGAGCCACTGAAAAAGCCTATCACCACACCGCCAATAATTCCAGCTATTATACCCGAAAACATCGGTGCACCAGAGGCTAAAGCAATGCCTAAACATAAAGGGAGAGCAACTAAAAACACGACCAATCCGGCCGGCAAATCGTTTTTTAGAGATTTTAAATAGGGTATCTTTCCCATTGAACACAATTTACGCATAGCAAAGCCATGCAGATTATACCTGAATTAATTACAACAGTATAATCTTGTGATCGGGAGGTGGTGAAAATGTTTTGTAGAATCCTTTAGGTAAATTGAAATTTTGTTGTTGCTTGTGAAGGGTTTGAATATTGTTTTGAACAAAAAGCATTAAATCACCTGTATGATTCAACTCTTTAGAATCTTCTTCTTTTTCGCTTTCTTTTTCTTTAATCGGACTGTCATCATCGCTAACTTCCATCTCCTTTTCAACAACTTGCTTTTTTTCGTTCTCATTCATCTTGCTGGCTGCATCTAAGGTGATTTGCGCCAAAAAAATAGCGCAAAACGCTATGGCGAAAATTCTAATGATGCTATGTTTTAGCGAAAAAATCACAGTACAAAAATAGTAAAGCATTTAACATTTCAAGAAATTATTTCTTTAAAAAAGTGTTAATTAATAGAGATTAACGATGTCAGCAAAGTATAATAACACGCTACGACAACTCAACTTAGTGCGGTAAAAGCCGATATTGAAGTATTACAAGCTTAAATTGCCAAAACAGAGATTTACGCTACATTTATCGGAACCATTTTCATTAGCAAAATCAGCGAAGGTGCTTATTTTACTCCTTATACTTTAATCACCACCCTATAACAAATTAACCCGCTAAAAATTGATTTCTCTTAACCAAAGAAATACTCTTCGGTGGTTCAAATGAGTGATCAATTGCAATTTACAAATGATGGAAATCTCACCATGTATAAATCTACCTTAAGCGCTATTGAACCTAAAGTGAATATCAACACTATAACCTTGCAAGTGCAGGCTAAAATACTAAAATAAACGAAATTGAATTGATGCGATTGAATGAGGTGTTGGTGAAGTAATGATAAAATTTTATCTTGCAAATCAAACCCATCAGCATGACAAATCTCCCTTTACTCTTCAAAGCGTTAAACTACGCCGCAGAGCAGCATAAATCGCAACGCAGAAAAGGAATGGAATCGGTTCCTTATATCAATCACCCCATAAAAGTCACCAACATTATTACTCAATTTATCCCTGAAGCAAGTGATGAACTAATTTGCGCTTCAATACTTCATGATGTTGTAGAAGATACCGATGCAACCATCGACGATATTAAAAACAAATTTGGCGATGTCATCGCATCTATAGTTCAAGAAGTAACTGATGACAAATCGCTATCGAAAGCAGAAAGCAGAATAAAGCAAATTGAAAATGCGCCTAAACTATCTTATAACGCTAAAATAATTAGAGTGTGCGATAAAATTTCTAACGTGCGCGATATCTGCGGAGAAAACATTCCCGATTGGGATTACAAAACAAAAATAGAATACCTCAACTGGGCCGAGCAAGTAGTTTTCGCTTTAGATAAATTTCACGAAGAACTTCAATTTGCGTTTAAAGATGAAGTGAGATGGGGAAGGTTGAAGATTAAGTAATAGTAATTGAAGTTTAGGACAATAGTTCCTTCGGAGTACCTCAGGATGACAACAACTCTCAAAACTCACTCTCACTCTGATTACTGTGGTTGTCATCCTGAGGAACGAAGGAACTATTGTCCTACAAGATCTATTTAATCAAACTCAATCCCTCCATCGCCGATTTATCTCCTGGCGACAACAACAATACTTTATTAAACAATACTTGTGCTTCACGCGTTTTGCCCAACTGAGAATTGGTCCACGCAAACATCAACAATCCGTCATATGTGAAAGGATACAAATTCACTACTTTCTCAAAGTACTTGTAAGCCGATTGGTAATCTTTTTTATCATAGTAGATATAACCCATTCGGTAATTTGCTGTTGAATTTTGTGGGTCTAATTCTAGCACTTTGGTGTACTGTTCTATCACCTGATTCATATTTCCAAAAGCTGCCGCAGGATAAACATAACCCAAACGAGCCTCAATTGAAACAGGCATTAGGTTTATCGCTACCTGATAATAAGT
>CAMDPJ010000185.1 GCA_945903925.1 Chryseobacterium gleum | reverse complement strand
ATCTAAAGTAGTAGTCTCAAAAGTGATGATGGCTGCATTTGGATCTGGAGCAACAACCGCTGCTGGTACTGTTGTTTGAGCAAAATTCGTGAAACTTGCTCCTAAAATTACAATAAGAGATAAAATTAACTTTTTCATTTTTTTGATTTTTATAAGGTTTGTTGTTTCGATTTTCAAACCTTGTACCAAGATAGGCACAGAAAAAGAGAATTGGTGTTAACGACTTGTTAACGTTTTACTATTCAACCACAGTGCCGCTTACATGAAGGGTGTAAATTCCGTCGCGGTGATTGGAATAGATAGAAATGCTTTTTGAAAAATGACCTGTTATATCAGTATTGTATTGAATGGTGAGCTCTGCTGTTTTTCCTGGTTGTATAGCGTATTTAGGCCATTCAACAGCTGTACAAGAGCATTCGCCTTCGCATTTTATGATGATTAATGGAGCGGCTCCCTGGTTACTGAAAATTACTTTTTTAGAGCCACTGCTTCCTTTTGCAATTATGCCGAAATCGATTTTTGATGATGTAAATTGTAAAATAGGTGAGTTGGGCTCGCCGTCGCTAAATGAACTTAGCAGAAAAAAACTAAAAATGAATAGAAAACCTGTTATAGAGAATCTAGAAATCATTATTTCTTGGTCGTTTTCGTTGGCGTGGCAATAGCTCTTACAATTCCTTTTACACTCAATACAACAGTCTTTTTGGCATTGCTGTGTACTGTTACCGTTTTATTAAAAGTACCCACCAAAGCGGTATTGTATTTCAATTGTATTTCTCCAGTTCCACCTGGTGGAACGGGCTCAGTAGAAGCAGAGGCGATTAAGCAGCTGCACGAACTCTCACAATGCGTTATAATTAATGGCGTTTTTCCTTTGTTGGTGAATTTTACTGTTCTGTATTGACTCGATCCTTGAGCCACCGAACCATAACTAACCACCGTGTTTTCAAAAGCAAGAATAGGCGAGGTAATGGTATCGATAATCACTTTAATAGTGTCTTTCTTCACCAATTCCACATTTTTTTGTGCAGAAAAGCTTCCGTAAAAAAGAAAAAAAGAAAGCACAGCGAAAAGTCTCATTTCTAAAATTTGATGCAAGCTAATAAACCCTTCTTAAAAATGCTACTCAATTCTTAAACTTTAAATATAAAACTTAAAAACTCTTTCACTATTTTTGCCCTTCAATTTTTTTCAACATGGCAATTTTAGACACAAAATACGATCCTTCGGGAATTGAAAACAAATGGTATCAATACTGGTTAGATAAAGGTTTCTTTAAATCTATACCCGATGATAGAGAAGCATTTACTATTGTGATGCCTCCACCAAATGTTACCGGACAATTGCACCTTGGCCACACCTTAAACAACACCATTCAAGATATTTTAATTCGTCGCGCCCGTTTGCAAGGTAAAAATGCATGCTGGGTGCCAGGTACCGACCACGCTTCTATCGCCACTGAAAATAAAGTGATTGAAATGTTGGCTGCGCAAGGCATCAACAAGAAAGATTTAAGTAGAGAAGAGTTTTTGAAACATGCTTGGGATTGGACCGACAAATACGGTGGTATTATTTTGAGTCAGCTCAAAAGGTTGGGCGCTTCTTGTGATTGGGATCGCACAGCTTTCACCATGGACAAAAATCTATACGATTCGGTAATTAAAGTTTTCGTTGATTTATATAACAAAGGATACATATATAGAGGAGTAAGAATGGTGAATTGGGATCCCATGCGCCAAACTGCTCTTTCTGATGAAGAGGTGAATTACAAAGAGGTTCAATCGAAATTGTACTATGTGCAATATGCCATTGAAGGTACTTCTGAATTTATTACGATTGCAACCACGCGTCCCGAAACCATTTTAGGTGATACTGCCATTTGCGTTAATCCAACCGACGAAAGATATGCTCATTTGAAAGGGAAAAAAGCGATTGTTCCATTGGTGAATCGTTCTATTCCTATCATTTTCGATGAATATGTAGATAAAGAATTTGGAACAGGTGCTTTGAAAGTTACGCCTGCGCATGATGAAAATGACTACAAATTGGGTATCAAACACAATTTGGAAATCATCGATATTTTAAATCCTGATGGAACGATAAGCGAGAAAGGTCAGTTCTTCATCGGTCAAGATCGCTTCCACGCGCGCAAGGCTATTGCTAAGCAAATGGAAGAAGAAGGTCAGTTGGTGAAAGTTGAAGAAATAAAAAATAAAGTGTCGGTTTCCGAGCGTTCGGGTGCTGTTGTTGAGCCAAAATTGTCTTTGCAATGGTTTTGCAAAATGAAGGACATGGCCGACAAAGCTTTGAATGTTGTGTTGGAAGACAAACTTATTTTCCATCCTAAAAATGCTGTGAACACTTACAAGCATTGGATGGAAAACATCAACGACTGGTGTATCTCTCGTCAGTTGTATTGGGGACAGCAAATTCCAGCTTACTATTATGGTAATGGTGTGAATGATTTTGTGGTGGCCGATACCGTGGAAAAAGCTTTGGAGTTGGCTAAGCAACGAACTGGAAATAATAGCCTGTCCGGCTCGGACCTGAAACAAGATGAAGATACTGTTGATACATGGTTCTCTTCTTGGTTGTGGCCTACATCTGTTTTCAATGGAATTGTGGATCCTGGGAATAAAGACATTTCTTATTATTATCCTACGAATGTATTGGTAACCGGACAAGACATCATTTTCTTTTGGGTGGCGAGAATGATCATGGCGGGCTTGGAATATGAAAAAGAAATTCCTTTCAAAGATGTTTATTTCACTGGAATGGTGCGCGATAAACAAGGAAGAAAGATGTCGAAATCATTAGGGAACTCTCCTGATTTGTTCGAGGTTTTTGATAAGTATGGCGTAGATGGAGTTCGTGTAGGAGTGTTGTTTTCTTCTCCTGCTGGCGGCGATTTAATGTTCGATGAAAAACAATGTGAGCAAGGAAGAAACTTCGGAAATAAAATATGGAATGTTTTGCGCCTTATCAAAGGTTGGGAAATCAATGAAGCTGAAAATAGAGAATTCGAACCTGTGTTTACTTGGTTCGAAAATAAGATGGCCGAAAGCTTAGAAAAAATCAATGATGCTTTCTCAAAGTACCGTATTTCCGATGCTT
Organism: Chryseobacterium gleum; assembly: GCA_945903925.1. Taxonomy (GTDB): domain Bacteria; phylum Bacteroidota; class Bacteroidia; order Flavobacteriales_C; genus JAHEZL01. Next base: position 1,838 of record CAMDPJ010000185.1, on the reverse strand, counting down.
TACTAGAAACCTATCGTTTGATTTGGGATGAGTTTTGTGCTTGGTATTTAGAGATGGTGAAGCCTGAATTCGGACAACCGATTTCTAGAAATGTGTACGATAAAACATTGCAGTATTTTGAAGAAATTTTAATTATTCTTCATCCTTTCATGCCTTTCATTACCGAAGAATTATGGCAAAATTTAGCCGATAGAAAAGATGGCGAAACAGTAATGCTGTTGAAATGGCCAAGTAGAAATATCGCCGATAAATCGCTGTTAACACAAGGCGATTTAGCGAAGGAATTAATCTCTGGTGTTCGCAACGTTCGTAACCAAAATAATCTTTCTCCTAAAGAAAAATTAGAGGTTAAAATCAATACTTCCACCAAAGAAAATTATGCTTCTTTTGAAAATATCGTAATCAAATTAGCGAATCTTACTTCAATAGAATACATGAGTGCTAAAGTGAGCGATGCGAAATCATTCATCGTTCAGCGCGATGAGGTGTTTATTCCAATTGCTGTTGATGCTGCCGAAGAATTATCGCGCATGACGAAAGAATTGGAATACAACAAAGGCTTCTTACTCTCGGTAGATAAAAAATTATCGAACGAACGCTTCGTTCAAAATGCAAAACAAGAAGTTTTAGAAATTGAGCGCAAGAAAAAAGCCGATGCTGAAGCTAAAATTAAAATGTTGGAAGAGAGTTTGGCGGCGATGAAGTAGTTAATTAATATTTCAAACCCTGAATGACTAATCAACTCTCCTCCTTTTCAAGGAGGAGTCCCGAAGGGGAGGTGGTTATTATTTATTATGGATAAGTTATTCAATAGAACGTACTTAAAAGAAAGACGAAATTCTTTGCGAAATAACATGACTTCAGCAGAAGCCATGTTATGGAGCATAATCAAATCCAAACAACTTGGTGTAAAATTCAGAAGACAGCATAGTATTGGGAATTATATTGTTGATTTTTATTCCTCAGAAATTCAATTGGTAATTGAAATGGATGGAGGAATTCATGAGGATGTAATTCATCAATCGAACGATGAGGTGAGAGATGTTTATATGCAGGATTTGGGAATTGCGGTTATTCGTTTCGACAATAAGGAAATCTTTGAAGATGAGGAAAGAGTGAAAGAAGAACTGAAACAAAAAATAAAGGAATTAAATTTAAAATAACCACCTCGCCTGCGGCACTCCTCCTTGAAAAGGAGGAGAGTTGATTAGTGACTCGATGTATGAAAAGCAGTCTTACTCTCAAAGTTCACTCAATCAATATACCCCGCCATTTTATACGTCCACAAACCTATCGTTTCATGAAAGAAAACTTCCCAAGCGTGAACGGCATAAATATTTGGAATTAGTATTTTTTGATAGGTAATGTGTCGTGGTCCAGATAATTTAGATGTTCCATAGGGCGAAACTTTTACACCTTCTTTTTCGAAACAGCCAACAGAACGCTGCATGTGTGTTGCCGATGTAATGAGTAATATTTTTTTTAACTTGTAATCTGGCAATTTGTTTTGTAAAACTTCTTTGCAGAACAACGCGTTTTCGTGGGTATTTCTCGATTTTGTTTCTATCCAAACATCGCTTGAATCGAAACCTAATTCACAAACAAATTTTTGCAACAGAGCAGCCTCTTTTATCTCCGGAAAATTTATGTCGCCTGAACCGCCTGAAATCAAAATTTTTTTGATTTTACCCTTCTTCTGTAATACCAAAGGTTGCAGCAATCTATCAATATTATTATTGAATATTATTCTGTCGGTGCGCGCATCGTATCTAATCATACCGCCCAAAACAATACCTACATCGTATTGCTCGTTTTCGGCAATTTTAACATTCTCCACT
>CAMDPJ010000184.1 GCA_945903925.1 Chryseobacterium gleum | reverse complement strand
AGTAATCATGCCCGATGTGCCGCCAAATTCGTCTACCACAATGGCCACACTCTTTTTCTTTTGAATAAAAGCATTTAACAATTGATCGGCAGGCATGGTTTCGGGCACATAAAAAACGGGTAAGGTCATCGTTTTAATTTCTTTTGGATTTTTGAAAAGCTCCATAGAATGAACAAAGCCAACGATATTGTCGATAGAACCTCTGTAAATTAAAACTTTAGACAAACCTGTTTCTGTAAACGTTTTCACCAGTGAGGGCACCGATGACTGAATATCCATGCATATAAGTTCGGTGCGATGCACCATGCATTCGCGCGCCTTGATACTAGAGAAATCGAGAGCATTTTTGTAGATATGCACCTCATGGTCTACTTGTGCATTTTCGTCGATTTGACTCGTACGGTCTTCCAAATATTTTTCTAAGTCGAGGCGGTCGAAAATAGGCGGCTCATCAGATACTTCTGTTTTGAAGAAGATTTTTAAGAACATTCGCGACACCCAAATGGTAAAGGCCACCACCCATTTCAACAAGAGGTAAAAAACATAAATTGGAGCGGCGAAAATTTTAAGCACTTTAATAGGATAAGTTCTAAAGATATTTTTAGGAATATATTCTCCTAAAATTAAGATGATGGCAGTAGAAATAATGGTTTGCAAAAAGAACAAAAGAAAAAGATTGCCCACATGATTGACTAAACTCTCTTCTAAAATACCTTCCATATAAGTAGAGTAAACTACTAGGGAAATGTTGTTGCCAATCAACATGGTAGCCAAAAAGCGAGAGGGGGTGCTTACAAATTTCGAAACGATACCCGCTAAAAAACCACCCGATTTACCTTCTAATTCAATTTCCATTTTATTGGCCGAAACGAAGGCGATTTCCATTCCCGAGAAAATGGCAGAAAAGAACAGCGTAGCAATGATGATAAAAATTTCCATTTATTGCTGGTTTATTTCTTTTCTGATTTTGCGCCTACGAAAATAGAAGAAAGCTGAAACAGCCATTAGCAATAACCAATTGGTGGCATTTGTAAAATCTTTTTGAATAAAGATGTACAAAAAGGAACAAGTGCTAAGGCCCAAGAGCAGAAGCCAAACTACTTCAAAAATTTTGAGTTTAGCCAGCATGTTTTATTTGTTAGCCTTGATGTATTTCTCAATGGCCATAGTCATAGATGGCGCATCTTGCGGAGCAGCAATGTTTAATTTCAATCCAGCTTTTTCTACTGCTTTTTTGGTGCTTTCACCATAGGCAGCAATTAAAGTTTTATTCTGTTTGAATTTTGGGAAGTTTTTAAACAAAGATTCAATTCCAGCAGGAGAATAAAATACGAGCAAATCGTAAAACACATTTTCTAAGTCGCTTAAGTCGCTGGCAACAGTGTTAAACAAAACCGCTCTACTATAATCCACACCCGATTTATCCAATAGCTCAGGAATAATAGGAACTAAAATATCTGATGAGGGCAGTAAATACTTTTCTGTTTTGTGTTTTTTGATGAGCTCCATCAAATCGGGAAAAGTTTGTTTGCCGTGGAAAATTTTTCTTTTGCGGTATACCACATATTTTTGAAGGTAGAAGGCCACGGCCTCGCTAATACAAAAATACTTCATGGTATCGGGCACGGTAAAACGCACTTCCTCGGCAACGCGAAAATAATGATCTACTGCATTTTTGCTGGTTAAAATCACCGCGGTGTAGGCGGGAATATTAATTTTTTGTTTTCTGAATTCTTTGATATCAACGCCCTCTACATGTATAAAGGAACGAAAATCAATTTTCAGTTTATATTTACTTGCTAACTCGCCGTAAGGAGATTTTGCGTCATCTGGCTCTGGTTGCGACACCAAAATACTTTGCACTTTCTTCATTTAATACCTTTTAAAAACTTAGTATTGTTTGAATCTCAGTTTTATACAATTTCACCAATATTGCCATGGGCAAAATTTCTAAAGTGCAAATATACAAAATTGAATAGATTTTTGGAAACGAATTCATGCTTAATCCCAACCTAAACCCAATGAAATATCTTCTTAGCAATACTGCAGCAAAGAGGATAATGCTGAAATACAGTAGGAATGAAGCGATAGTGTTGTTCGAGTACGCGATAAAAAAAACAATAGGAAGGCTATAAACTCCCAATAACTTGTAAATGAGCCATAAATTAAATTCGTGCTCTTTGGCTTCGTTTTGCGTGTTGAAAATAAAAGCCAAAAAGCGAATTACAGTTATTTGCAAAAAAACAAGAAAGGTGAGCAGGCCAAAGATCAATAGGTACAATGAAAAGTCTTTGAAAATATAGCCCTTCATTTTTAGGTAAAATAGCGGTGTGTGTAAATTTGTTTTGTTAAGCCATAAATAGATGAACAAGGCCAACACCAAAAGAGATATGAAATTGAGTCGGGCCGATACTTTTTTGTATATCTCATTTTCCTCTCGCTGCAAGCTAACGTAGTATTGCTTAAAAAATCCCGATAAGATGGCCTTCCATATCAATTTTCTGAAAGAATAAATGGTGGATGCAAAAAGCACAGTAATAAAAATAAGAACGCCAATTAACCAATCTCCGTGTGGTTGTATTTTAGGAATGGCGTTCATTCAATTGTTTTTTTGTGAGCGGCTAAGGTATGAAATAATAAAATTTTTTGGACATCGTAAAAATTAAATTGCTTAAAAGTGTATCTTCAATCTATAAATCTAAAGTCATGAGCAAGAATCAATTTAAAGGGGTAGATTATTTCAATATTGATGAGTTGTTAACCGATGAGCAAAAGATGGTGCGTGATGCTGCGCGTTCTTGGGTGAGCAAAGAGGTTTCTCCTATTATAGAGGACCATTGTCAGAAAGCCATATTTCCCAAACATTTGTTGAAAGGTTTGGGGGAGATTGGGGCTTTCGGACCCTGCATTCCACAAGAATATGGTGGAGCAGGATTGGATCATATTTCGTATGGATTAATCATGCAAGAATTGGAAAGAGGTGATTCGGGAATACGTTCTACGGCATCGGTGCAATCTTCATTGGTGATGTATCCTATTTATGCTTACGGTTCTGAAGAACAAAGAAAAAAATATTTACCAAAGTTGGCTAGTGGTGACATGATGGGTTGTTTCGGTTTAACCGAACCCGACCATGGTTCTAACCCCAGCGGAATGGTAACCAACATTAAAGATAAAGGCGATCATTATTTGTTGAATGGCGCGAAGATGTGGATATCTAATGCGCCTTTTGCCGACATCGCTATAGTTTGGGCAAAAAATGAAGAAGGTCGTATCAAAGGAATTATTGTAGAACGCGGCATGCCAGGCTTTACTACGCCTGAGACGCACGGCAAATGGTCGTTGCGCGCATCGGCAACAGGAGAATTGGTTTTTGATAATGTGAAAGTGCCCAAAGAGAATTTATTGCCCAATAAAGATGGGTTGGGCGCTCCGCTTGGTTGTTTAGATTCTGCGCGTTATGGTATTGCATGGGGAGCGATTGGTGCGGCAATGGATTGTTATGATTCGGCTTTGCGTTATTCTCAAGAAAGAATGCAGTTCGATAAACCTCTGGCATCTTTTCAATTGCAACAAAAAAAATTGGCCGAAATGATTACCGAAATTACCAAAGCTCAGTTATTGGTTTGGCGCTTAGGTACTCTGAAAAATCAGGGTAAAGCCACTACGGGTCAAATTTCTATGGCCAAAAGAAACAATGTAAATATGGCTTTGGAGATTGCGCGTGAGGCGCGCCAGGTTCATGGTGCAATGGGTGTCACAGGTGAGTATCCTATTATGCGCCACATGATGAATTTAGAATCGGTGATTACTTATGAAGGAACACACGACATTCATTTGTTGATTACGGGGCATGATGTAACAGGTATTTCGGCGTTTAAGTAAACTACCTTTTAAACAACAATTCTTTCACTATAACAGTATCGTTGTGCACTTCGTTGCAAGTTATTTTTAAGTACAAAGCACTTACACTGTCGATATCGTATTTCTCCACATTCAGTAATGCACCGCCATCATTTTTGGCTTGTAATTCAACCATTTTTGCTTTTTCGTTCCAGCTTACTTTTCCATCTAAAATGGCTGCCCCACCCCATAAACTGCCGCCACTGTTGTTGTATAAATCCATGTATTTGTATTTGTCGTATCGGGTATCATTAGCAGCATAACCTGTTTTGTTTGTACTTATTTTTTCGCCATTGAAAATCCAAGTGTTAACTAATATAGAGGATTCTTTAGTAGAGGGGGCGGTGCAAGAATTAAAGGATAAAGTCGACGATAGTATTAGTAGCACAAAGTATTTCATACCTAAAACTATAAATATATTTTAACTTCTATAAATTTTTATTTTCGATAGTTTTGCGCACTTTTAAGCTATGGGCGACATTACTATTTTAGAGGCAATTATCTTTTTTTTATTAAGCGGAGTAAAGCTTTTGTTTACGCCTATAGGAATGATTTTGGATGAAATTCCATTTTGGACTACCATTATCATCACCTCATCGGGAGGAGTTTTTGGCGCGTTGGTGTTTTTCTATTCAGGAAAAAAAATTCTATCGCTTTTTAAAAGTAAGAAAGTTAAGAAGGCGTTTACTTCACAGAATAGAAGAACAGTAAGAATTAAAAACCGTTTTGGCTTGGTGGGTATGGCTTCCTTAATGGGAATAATTTCTGTGCCAGCAGCGGTAATTTTAGTAGCCAAGTATTTTGGTAAACACAAGGCGGTAATTCCAGTTCTTATACTAACGCCGATTGCCTGGAGTTTTGCGGTAACGAGTATCTCGTATTTAATTTATGGTTTGTTCGTAAATTGAGCTCTTGCTGGCTCGTTTTGTGAAAGTAGATTATACGATTGATGGCGGCGGGCACATGATGGTGCACAATAGGGCGGGAGAGTGTGAGAAGATCATTGTGTCGCTGCTGTAGGGGCGAAAAATTTTTCGCCCAAGTGTATTTTAATCAGGAAAAGAAAAAG
>CAMDPJ010000183.1 GCA_945903925.1 Chryseobacterium gleum | reverse complement strand
TTGCTTATTGTCAGAGATTTACAACAAGTTTCCTGAACAAGGTGATAAAGGAGAACCAAAGTTGGTTATCTTTATTGACGAAGCCCATTTAATTTTCAAAGAAGCATCGAAAGCCTTGATGCAGCAGCTGGAAACCATCATTAAATTAATTAGAAGTAAAGGTGTTGGAATCTTTTTCTGCACACAATCTCCAGCCGATATACCAGATGTGATATTGAGTCAGCTAGGTGCTAAAATCCAACACGCTTTGCGCGCATTTACAGCTAAAGATAGAAAAGACATTAAGCTCGTTGCAGAGAATTTTCCTTCATCAGATTTTTACAAAACAGATCAACTCATAACTGAATTAGGAATTGGAGAAGCTTTAGTAACAGTGTTAAGCGAAAAAGGGACGCCTACTCCACTTGTTCACACCATTATGTGCGCGCCACAATCGCGCATGAATATTTTAAGTCCTGCCGAACAAGACGAAATAGTTTCGAACTCAGAAATAGCCAAAGAATACAACGAAGAAATCGACCGCGAAAGCGCTTACGAAATATTGAAAGGTAAGCTGGAACCTACTCAAGAGGAAATGCCTCAAGAGAAAATAAAAAACAAAGAGGAACGAGAGGAAAAATCTTCATCAATTGGTGATACTATAAAAGCTGTTGCAGGAAGCAGCGTTACAAAAACTATTGTTAGAGAATTAACTAGAGGTTTGTTTGGGGTATTGTTTGGTTCGCCGAAACGCAGCGCCAGAAAAATGAAAAGTTTTTTTTAGTGTGAACTGATAAAAAAAACGCACTATTTTATAACTAAAGTGATTGTCCGCAATTATACCTGCACTATCGTTAGTACTCTTATAAATAATTCAGGTGGTACAATTGCGTATAATCAATAAACTAAATACTATAATTTACTCAATCTATCTTCTGCCAACTCAAACCGTCCGCCCAGTCTCAAACATTGCTGATAATTCCATTTAGCAGAATCGAGCTTACCTTCTCTTTCATAAATCAATCCTTGCATATAATAAGCTTTCGGATTGTTGTAATGCGTAGCAATATCAAACAGTTTTTTTGCTTGAGTAAACTTCCCTTGCTCGTAAAGAATATTACCACTATTGTAGATCGCACTGCCATAAAAATTACTACCTCGAAGAATAGTGATATAAATATTGAAAGCCTTATTCAACGCACCATGCATTTGATAAAACCTCGCCTTATTAAATAAGGCTTCGGGAGACATTGGTTTTAAAGTTAAGGCATTATCAAAATAATTCACTGCGCTGGAATCGTGCTTAGCTGAGGCTAAAACACCCAACTGAATATAGGCATCATAGAAATTGGCATCTTGCTCTACCACGGTTTGAAAACTAGAGAAGGCCTTTGCTGTATCACCATATTCTTTATAGGAAATCCCTTTTAAAAAATACGCTTTCGCATTGTTTCTATCCCTTTTCAACACAGCATTGGCAGAAGCAATCGACTTCTCAAACTGACCTAAATACAAATAAAATTCGCTGAGTTTTAAATTCACTTCCAAATTGGCAGAATCAAAACCCCTAGCCCTGTTTAAAAAAAAGTAAGCATTTTTGTATTCTCCCTTTTTGAGTAATAAGTCGGCGTATAACACATTCACTTCTACATTAGAAGAATCTTCCTCTAATGCTCTATGAATTTGCTCTTCAGCTATACTAATTTCGCCTTTTTCTATTAAGATTTTGATGGAAAGAGTATCGATTTCTGATGAACAAGAAAAGAAGCACAGAATGATTGTCAGTAAAAAAAAATGTCTCTGGTACGCCATATTTTGAGTCTTAACAAATAAAAAGAATGATTTATTAATGACATGAGACGCAAAATTTTGCGTCTCTACAAAAACATTGTTTACGATTTTCATTTCGACACTAAGTTAGCACAAAAAAGAAACGCGTCCGAAGACGCGTTTCTCTTATCAACCATAAAATTTATAATCATGGGTTTATCACATCCATTATCAAAATCTTATTTCTTAGTTCAAATTTAAACTTCAAAATCGTTGTCTGCAAGTGATTGTTAGTAAATTAACAATTAATTTTTCTCCTGTCAGTTGCTTAAAGTTCAGTTTAAATCTGATTATCAAAAACTTACGCTTTCGATTTTAAAGCTTCAACAACTTTCATTTCTAGCTCATCTGCCAATTCGACATTGTCATCTAACATTTGCTTAACTGCATCGCGTCCTTGACCTAGTTTCGTGTCTCCGTAAGCAAACCAAGAGCCCGACTTCTTAATCACGTTCAATTCAACCCCTAAGTCGATGATCTCACCTGTTTTAGAAATCCCTTTGCCATAAATAATGTCAAACTCAGCTTTTCTAAATGGAGGTGCAACTTTATTTTTTACGATTTTAACCTTCGTTCTATTCCCTATAACTTCCTCACCCTCTTTAAGTTGGCCTGATTTACGAATATCAATACGTACCGAAGCATAAAACTTCAAAGCATTACCACCAGTTGTTGTTTCTGGATTACCAAACATAACTCCAATTTTATCACGTAACTGGTTAATGAAAACAACACAACATCCACTTCTGCTGATAGTTGCAGTCAATTTTCGCAAAGCTTGCGACATCAAACGAGCGTGTAAGCCCATTTTAGAATCACCCATTTCCCCTTCTATCTCCGCTTTAGGTGTTAGCGCGGCAACCGAGTCAATAACTAGTAGATCTACCGCTCCGGAGCTAATCAAGTTATCAGCGATCTCTAAAGCTTGCTCTCCATTATCTGGCTGTGACATCAACAATTGTTCTGTATCTACCCCTAAAGCCTCAGCATAAGAACGGTCGAAAGCATGCTCAGCATCAATAATTGCAGCAATACCGCCTTTCTTTTGAACCTGAGCAATAGCATGTATTGCTAATGTTGTTTTACCTGAAGATTCAGGACCGAAAATTTCAATTATTCTTCCTTTTGGTAAACCACCCACACCAAGAGCTAAGTCGATAGTTACTGAACCTGTTGAAATCACTTCAATTGGTTCTATTGCTGTATCTCCCAAGCGCATTACTGTTCCCTTCCCAAAAGATTTATCTAATCTTTCAATGGTCATTTGCAAAGCTTTTAGCTTTTCTGCATTTGCCGAGTTTGTTTCTTTTACTTCTTTAGCTGCCATGTTTTTGTTATTTAATTTATTTATAAGTTTCTAATATTTGCTCTGTGTGACTTTTGGTGATTACTTTATCAAAAATTCGTTCTATGATACCCTTTTCATCTATTATAAAGGTGGTTCTCTTAATTCCATCAAACTCAACGCCCATAAATTTCTTTCTTCCCCAAACTCCAAAAGCATTGATTACTTTTTTATCAACATCGGCGATCAATCGAAAAGGTAAATCGTATTTTTTAATGAAATTTTGATGTTTTTTCTCTGTATCAGCACTAACACCAATCACTTCAAACCCCTCCTGCTGTAAACTTCTATAGTTATCTCTCAAATCACAAGACTCTGCAGTACAACCAGGTGTACTGTCTTTAGGATAGAAATACAACACTACTTTCTTTCCTACATAATCTGACAAACGAATAGGCATTCCTCTTTCATCAACAGCTACAACAACGGGGGCTTTATCGCCTATTTTTAATTTTGACATTTATTTAATCAATTAAGTGATTGATTTCTTAACAAAGATGAAAATTAAAATTACAAATACAAAACTTTATGAAAGAAAATATCGCTTTTTATTTTACCGAGTTATAAACAATAATTGATACTTTCACCATAAATAAATCACAGTGCTATGCTGAAACTCGATGCCAGAATAGAATACAGAGACAAAAGAAACTTACTTACTCCAGAAAAAGTAAACGTATTAAGCGAGCAGATTTTTAATTTATTCTTTCAAAACTTCGACATCTCGAAATACAAGAATGTTCATTTTTTTAACACCATTACAAAAATGAAGGAAGTAAACACTAGCTTTTTTGTAAATACCTTGCTAGAAAAACATCCGAATATTAATTTGATTACAAGCGTTTCTGATATCAACTCAAATCTTCTTACCCATTTCATAGTAAATAAAGACACTATATATAAAGAGAACCTTTTCCGTATTCCCGAGCCGACCAACGGTATTAAAATCAATGAAAAAGAAATTGATTTAGTATTGGTTCCTATGTTTTTATTTGATGAAAAAGGTCACCGTGTGGGTTATGGTAAAGGTTATTACGACAGATTTTTGAGAGAACTAGATAGTAGATGCATCAAAGTAGGAGTGAATTTCTTCGGACCAATCGACAATATAGAAGATGCTAACGATTTTGACGTGTTATTAGACTATTGTATTACACCTGAAAAGGTATTTGAGTTTTGAATTAAAAATTCATAATTAATAATTCAAAATTCTTCTACCCTCCCTTTCTTTTCACCTGATATCCTTCTGCCGTAAGCATTTGAACTATTTTATCGCGGAAATCTCCCTGAATTAGAATCTCATTGTCTTTAACCGAGCCACCTACGCCACATTTGGTTTTCAGCTTTTTTCCCAAAGTTTGTAAGTCCTCTTCTTTACCTACAAAGCCTTCAATTAAAGTAACTGCTTTCCCTCCGCGATTGCGCTTATCTAAGCTTACATACAACTTCTGTTGCTTAGGAGGCAAAGTTTCGCTTCCTTCTTCTTCTTTATTGGTTTCAAATTGAAAATTCGGATCGGTTGAATACACCGTGCCGAGTCGTTCTTTCCAGTCTTTTGCCATTATTTCCAGTTTTTGAATTTTAATGTTTCAACATACCTCAAATATAAATTTCTCCTGTTAAAAATAAATTACTTTTTATTGGCTATATAAACTCCCGCAATCACCATCGCTATACCTACTATTTTCTTCCAGCTGAGCTCCTGCACTTGCGCGCCTAAAACTCCGAAATGATCAAACAAAAGGGAAGTAATGAGTTGTCCGGCAATAATCAAAATAAACATATTCGCACTACCAATCTTAGGCAGCGCAAAGATGATAACCGTTACGAAAAA
>CAMDPJ010000182.1 GCA_945903925.1 Chryseobacterium gleum | reverse complement strand
TCTTTATATTCCACCCTTGGTAGTCATCGGTATAACCATTGTTGTCATTATCAATAAGGTCATTGGGTATTTCATGTTTATTTTCCCAAAAATGCAAATCTTCATGGTTGATGTCGAAGCCTGCATCAACTACCGCAATAACTATGGTGTCGTTGTTTTTGGTAAGGTCTCCTTGTCCGTAATTCCAAGCCAATTCAGCATCAACGTCGGCATCAAATGTTCCGCCTAGTTGCCCGGTATTCATTAAATTCCATTGCTCACTAAAAAGAGGGTCATTTGAATTGGTCTTTCTGTATTCAATTTTTCGTGGAATTTGAACGGCAATAATTTCTCTTCTAGAGTTCAAGAAATCAATTGTTTTTTGTGCAGGTTGATTGGTGTTTTTTAGATAAAAAGAATAGATGTTTAGAGCGCTACAAAGACCTTCTTTTACACTGATATAAAAGTTATTTTGCAGCTCGTTGATGCTTCTTTCGAACAGAATTGGATTGATGTTTTTTTGCATCTGTACTATTAAAACAGTAGAATCATTTTGCGCTACGCTGCAAAATGGAAGAAGAATCAGCCACAGTAAATATTTCATCTTTTCTACCATCTTTTTTAAAAATAAACAAAAAGAAAGTATCGCATGCAATCAATTTAATTTATTAAATTTGAGAAAACATAGTAAAAAACTATATTATGACTTTAACACAGTATCAGTACATAGTAGCAGTAGATATTTATAGATCTTTCGCAAAAGCAGCAGAGCATTGCTTTGTAACGCAGCCTACTTTAAGTATGCAAATTCAAAAGCTAGAGGAAGATTTGGGGGTTCGTTTGTTTGATAGAAGTAAAAAACCGGTGGAAACCACCGATATAGGAAGGCAAATCGTTGACCAAGCCAAAGTATTGTTGAACGAAGCGGGTAGAATAGATGAAATTGTTCAAATGAATAAAGGTGAGGTGAAAGGAGATTTCCGTTTGGCATTTATTCCTACTATCGGTCCAAGTGTAATACCTCGCTTCCTTATGGATTTCGCTAAAAAATATCCGCAATTGAATTTGCACATTACCGAAATGCAAACCGATATTATATTAGATCATTTGAAAAAAGGATTGATTGATGCAGCGGTATTGGCGACTCCTCTTGACGCTGAGGGAGTAATAGAAAAACCTTTGTATTACGAGCCTTTCATGGCTTTTGTGCCCGAAGCACATCGTTTGTTTAAAGAGAAGTTTGTGAGCGTAAAGGAGCTCGATATCAATGATATGTTGTTGTTGCGTGAGGGACATTGTTTTAGAAATTCGGTGTTGAATCTCTGCGGAAAAAATACAGTGAAGAAAGATAAATTGTCGAATGTTCATTTGGAAAGTGGAAATTTTGAAACATTGATAAAGCTAGCTAAACAAGGGTTTGGTATGACTTTAATTCCTTATTTAATGTCGTTGGATATTAAAGAAACCGACGATAAGAAGTTCTTGCGTCCGTTTGATAAACCGCAACCATCGCGTGAAATTAGTATCATTTATCGTCGCGCTCAGCTAAAAATACATATCATTGAAAAGCTAGAAGAAGCTATCAAAAATGCAATGCCAAAGCATATGTTGGCGGTGAAAAATATTGAAGTGGTGGGACCTAAAAAATGACAATGTGTTAAAACATTGAATTAAGAGTGAGTGCCTGTCCGTCCACCGGCGGATGAGAGCGGGTTTTTAGAAAACAAAAATGAGCGTGGTTGCTTACGCTCATTTATATTAGTACCTCGGAAGGGACTTGAACCCTTACGGCATTGCTGCCACAGGATTTTAAGTCCTGCGTGTCTACCATTCCACCACCAAGGCATTCCATAAAATGAAAATGGTAGTTTTCATTCTACTGTAATTAAAAAAACCCTGCTAACAGGGTTTTTCTGTGAGCGAGAGACGGGACTCGGACCCGCGACCCCGACCTTGGCAAGGTCGTGCTCTACCAACTGAGCTACTCTCGCGTAATTGTGATAAAAGAACTTATTGGGTTGCAAATATAGAACTTCAATTCAATTTTGCAAAAAGTTCTGAAAAATTTACAGCAGATAAGTACAAGGCCAGAACGCAATTGCATTCTCGCCTTTCATCACTAAAATAGGTTTTTGGTGATTTATATTTCAACCAATCTGTCTTTAATAGCGCAAAGAACCAACTCTGCCACATTTTTTACTTTCACCTTTTGCATGACAGTGGTTCTATGTGTATCTGCCGTTCGGTGACTCATGCACAACAAATCGGCAACTTTTCTTTTTTAGCACAATGCCTTATAAATATTCTCGGGTGTAAACTGTAATGCATTCTTTTTTGCTTCTTCATTCAATGCTTTTAATTTCTCTCTGTTTTTCGTGAAATCAATTAAAATTTCTTTCAAATGATCGTATGATTTAAAAGAAACGGTAGAACTCTTTAATTCACCTATTACTTGATAAGCCGATGGAAGAAGTCCAGGTTTAGCTACTCTAATCATGGCGAAGGCAGTGCCGCTTTCTTTCGTTTTTCCGTAGGTGCTGTATTTGTTTACGGCTACATTTAAATTGCCTAAAATTAAATCAGCTTGCGCTAATTTATGGTCGTATTCATCTAATGGAATATATATTTCGGGATAAGAAAGCACCGTTAATCCTTGTTGATTTAAGTGGGCTACTTTTTTGATGATTTCATTGTTGTTTTCTGTTTTTTTTAGCGAGCCCAACAATTCCAATTCGTAGAAATTTTTGAAGAGTTCTTTCTCTTCGTCGAAAATCCTCAATACCGATGCGTAATCTCTACGCGAGCTGTCCACTATACCTGGAATGGTAATGCGTATTTTAGATTTAATGATTTTTTGTTCCAGCAGCTTTGGGTAGTGTACCGAAAAGGGAAGAGAAATTACGTTTTTTGTACTATTCTTTTTGAGCACTTCATCGCGCAAAAAATCATTCAATAAAACAAAAGTGCTGTTGCTGGCAACCAATTTCTTGATGAATCTTTTCTTTTGTATAGGATAAATGAAATTGCTCTTTAAGAGATAGGCGATATTTCGTCCTTTACTTATTCCTTCAAAGAAATTATTGATAGAGTTTTTTAAACTCAAAGAGAACCACGATTCTACATTGTGCACTACAAAATAGAGAGGGTAAGTGAATTTGGTTTTATTGAATTGTGTGAAACACCGTTCAAGCGTTACAATGTAGGCTGCATCTAGTTTTTCCTGAGCTATTTTATGTAAAAATGAACTTACGTCTTCATCTTCTTTTTTGGACTTTACAATTAATCTTTCCCCAAAATCTTTTTGCAAGGCACTTACATTTTCGCTTCCTTTTTCGTTGATAAAAAGTACTACAGAGTTATTTGTGTTGGAAAGATAAATACGGGTGATGCTGTCGACTAAAGTGTAGTGCCCCAGGGGCATTATTTCTATTAAACCAACAATCATAAATATCTTTTATGAATGTAGATGCTGTCCCACTCTACCAGCTGACCTTTGTTTTTTGTAGAAGGTAAAATATCGTAAATCACGAAATCGTGGTGACGAAGAAATTCATCAATATCATGGTATTGCGGACTTCCAACATAGGCGTTGTGCGTTCCTGTTTCCAATACGATGCAAGCCGTGCGATGCAAAGTAAGTATACCGCCTTTCAATACTTCTAGCTCAAAACCCTGCACATCTAATTTCAAAATCAATATGTTTTTGTCTTTAGGTATTTCGGCATCGAGCGTATTGATTTCAATTTCTTCGGTAGATTTTTTCTCCATATAGCCCGAAAAAATTTCGGGAGAAGTGGTGTTGTTTAATTCCAATAAAGAAGAAGAGCTCACTCTGCCGGCAACGTTAATGGTTGATTTTCCGCTGCTGTTACCCAAAGCTTTTTTAAATGCTTTAATGTTTTTGTAGGCGGCAGTATTTTTTTGTATTTCGGTAAAATTTTGTTGAATGGGTTCATACAAAAAGATATCTAAATTAGGGAAAGCTTTGCTGTACATTACGGCAGTTTTACCAATCAATCCGCCCACATCAACTATCATAGCGTTGCTCACTTTGGGCGCCAACAATTTACCTAAGTTGATTGTTTTGTTGATGTGTTCGAAGGCTCGAAAGTATTCGTTTTCAATAAAGTTTTCGGTTTCTTTTTTCAAGGCATGCGTGAAAAGATACCACTGTAAATCTTTACTTTTTTTGATGAAGTAAGCGAAGAAGTCTAGTAAGCGTTTGATAATATTTCCAAATATTTTTGTCATTGCTTTTAAATTTAAGGAAATGAATTAAACTAATGGATCTTCTACATTGGCAGTTCTTTTCAGCCATTTTGGGAAAATAATGATACCAATAAAAATATAGGGATAATACGTGATGAAGCGCCACAACAAAATCGCTAGCGTAATGATTCCTTCATCGCCTACATCTTTCATGATGCCCGAGAAAGTTCCTTCTACAACGCCGCTGGCACCAGGGGTTGAAGGAATTAACATCAACAACCAAGCTAAGAGCTGACGCAAATAAATCAACACATGATCGAAGTGAGGAACCAAGGCCATTAATATTAAATTCAATACCAAAAAGCGAACGGCCCACGATAAGCATGTTGCAATAAATGCTTCGAAGAAATAAGAGACAGATTTTGTTTTTAATTCTACTGATGCGATTAATATTTCATTGCCTGTTGTCACCGCTTTTTTTCTAAATCGTTTTAAAAAAGGAAGAAAGAATAAGGTTTTTACGATTAGGTTTTTAAGCGACTTCGGATTGCGAAATACCCCATAGTACAAAGCTGCAGTGGCAATCACAATCAAAATATATCCGCCCCAAATGTAGTACTCTAAACTATTTACAAAACTCATGTTTTCTGGAAAAATATGAATCGAACCAACCATCAATACCAGCGCAGGAACCGCTAAAATGTAGAATAATTTATCGAGCAATAAGGTGAGTATTACGATAGAAGTACTTCTGCCTAAATTGATGCCTTCACGATTGATAATAAACATGGCAATGCCTGTTCCGCCTGCGCTTGATGGTGCAATGGCAGATGCT
>CAMDPJ010000181.1 GCA_945903925.1 Chryseobacterium gleum | reverse complement strand
AAAAGGACACACTGTAAAATATCGACCATGGACTGTAATTCATGTAGAATTTTTCGAACAACTAAAGGATGCTACAACTAGAGAAAATCAACTTAAATCTTCGCAAGGCAGAAGTTGGATCAAAGCCAATTTCTGCGCGGAGCGAGGATGGACTTACACGGTTACTGGGATGCCACCAGAAGGAGATTCAAGTATATGACTATCTCATCTAATGAAACTTAAAACAAATGCTTAAAAACGAAGAAAAAAAGTTCGAACATACTTTTTTAAAAATGATATTTTTTGGAAGTCAACGATAGCAAAAGATTTAAGAGGAAATTAAAAAAGGACTTTACAAATAAAAATGTAAAGTCCCTTTCAGCGGAGAGGGGGGGATTCGAACCCCCGGTAGGATTGCTCCTACGACAGTTTAGCAAACTGTTGGTATAAGCCACTCACCCACCTCTCCAATAAATTATTTTAGTGAAAATCTTCCGACTGCCACGGGGCTAAGTGCAAATATAATGCTTCAAAAGAGAATCAACAATTATTTATCGATTTTCCAGCAAGGAATTTCGCAAAAACAAAAAACACCCCTGATAATGAGGTGATTTAATCTATTAAAAATTTAAATGTTATCATTTAATTGTGCTGATGTATGCATATAAATCTAGAAAGCTTGTTTCACAAGTAAAAATATCGTTCACTTTATTATAGTTCTCTATGTCGATTGTTTTGCTTTAACAAAATTTTGTTACTTCTAATTTATCATCCTCCAAACTGAACAGCATTGCTAATTCCTTTGCTTCTTGGTTTTCTATTTGACACAACAACTAAGCCCAATATTTATGCCAAATGATTTTTTTTTGTTGGGGGTGTTTTTTACAGGAACCAAAGGAGATTTTGTTTTGTTTTGCGACAAAAAAACAGCTTCAACAGCACCGAATCCAGCAAGAACAAAAGGGGTAAAACGAGAAGATAAAAACATACTGCATTTTTTGAATTCGATTTTCAAAACGTAATTCACTTTTAAAAGTTCGAAATACTTAATAATTCTGCACATTCTCATTCACCACCTTTTTTAATACTTTCGATTGTATGATTTCTTGTACTGGCTTGCCATAAATTTTCGATTCCAGCCATGATAAAATATCAAAGTACATAAAGGCTCTTTTCTCATAAGGATTGTTGGCCAAGGGCAACAACTGATCTCTTAAATCTTTAAATGCCACACGTAATTCTTTATCGGTACGCACCATATTCAGCTTCTTCAAGAACTTAATGATTTTGGTTTGAAACAAATGCAAATCCTCCTTCTTACTTAAAAATCGATAGGTTGATTTAATGTAATAATCCACCAAATCGGTATGATTCAACTCGTAATGTGAAATCAAATTCAGTATTCTCGCGAAACTTAAAATATCAGCCCTCAAATCAACATCTTTTGTATTGATAATTTCGTTTAACCAATGAATGGTTTCTTTGTATTGCGCATTGCCAAAGTACATGCACGCAAATTTGTAGTGAAACAACAATAAATCATATTGATTTAACTTGTCTTTATAGTGCTTTAATTCCTTGGTGATTTTATCTACCTCTTTCGATCCTTCATCAAATTCCCCCAACATAAAATAGCGCTCTATCTTGTGTTTAGATGAATATCTAAATATTTGAATACCTATATTTTCTGGCAAATACACATCGGGAATATGCTTTAGTTCTTCAAACTTCTCTGTTGTTTTCAAGAAATCATCATACAAACTCAATTTCGATTGTGCTTTCAAAAAATTATTTACTCCTTTTACATACAACTCGGTTTTGGAGGCAATTAAACTCGGATTTTTATCAAATAATGCCACCCATTTCTTAGCATAGTCGTAGCCCCTAGCGTAATCTTGGGTAAAGAAATAGTAACCTACTAAAGAATCATATAAATGAATTCTTTCTTCGGCCGACAAAGATTCTTCTTGAAAAACAGGTAAAGTAGAATACAAAAAACTATTGGCCAATTCAAAATCGATACTATTACGTATAAAGCCAATTTTTAGATAGAAAGCATACAGCTTCAGTGATAAATTTGAGAAAGTATTAATGTTGTTCAACTGCTTTTGTACTATCTCTCCTTCGGGAATTAGCTGTTCAACCTTACCCTGAATATTCCTACGTACAAACTTTATTACTTGTCGCTTCTCCATTTCATGTATATCGAGCAATAGCACGGTTTTACCAAACTTTTTCGACATCTCTTTGGCTTTCTCTAAAACCTTAGCGCTTTGCTGATACAAACATTTGTTGTATAAAATCACCGCATAATCAATCTGCTCGCGAATCTTTAAATCAATATCATTTGCCGTATGCAACATTCTTAAACCTTGCATTATTTGCTTGTACAAATGCTGCTTAATGTTAGATAACTGAGCAGAATCAATACTTTTAACCTTCTTTAAAATCTTATCTTCATTGTAATCGGCAAGCGCATCAATGGCATCAAATAACTTTAAAAACTTTGCATTCTCCCCCCCTTTGTGGCGGGTAGCAAATAATTTAAAATGCCTCTTCTCTCCTTTCGAAAGTGACTTTATGAGCTGGAACAATTGGTCGGAATTCTTAATAGACATAGTATCAATATTTAAACATAAAAACACATAACGACTTTATATTCAATAATTTAAATTATATATTTAAACTGAAACACAACTTAAACATCATTAAATATAGTAATAAGATTGATAAAAAACAGCAAAACGAAACTCAAATCATATAGCTTTGCTTGCAATAGGAGAAAACAAACGAGACACTATGACCAAAAAAGTTGACATATTCGACACTACCTTACGCGACGGAGAACAAGTGCCTGGCTGTAAATTAAACACTAGCGAAAAAATTATCATTGCCCGTCAATTAGAAGAATTAGGCGTTGACATTATAGAAGCAGGATTTCCTGTTTCATCGCCAGGCGACTTCCAATCGGTAGTTGACATTTCTAAAGCTGTACAAAACACCATTATCTGTGCGCTTTCTAGGGCTGTAGAGAACGACATTAAAGCTGCTGGTGAAGCATTGGCTTATGCTAAAAGAGGTAGAATTCACACTGGAATTGCTACTTCGGAAATGCATCGAGTACATAAATTAAGATTAACAGAAGAGCAGTTATTGGAGAAAGCTGTTTTCTGTGTAAAGTATGCAAAGACATTTGTAGAAGATGTTGAATTTTATGCTGAAGACGCTGGTAGAACCGACAATATTTTCTTAGCTAAAGTGATTCAAGCGGTGGTCAACGCAGGAGCGACAGTATTAAATATTCCAGATACAACAGGATATTGCTTACCCGAGCAATACGGACAAAAAATTAAATACTTAGTAGAAAATGTAAAAGGCATAGAAAAATGCACTTTATCTACACACTGCCACGACGACTTAGGCTTATCAACCGCCAACTCTATCATGGGCGTTTTCAATGGCGCTCGTCAGGTGGAATGCACCATTAACGGTATTGGAGAAAGAGCAGGAAATACTTCCTTAGAAGAAGTGGTGATGATTTTAAAACAACACGGAGATTTAGGATACACCACCAATATCAACACTAAATTACTTGCTAAAACAAGTAAATTGGTGGCCGAAACCATGCACATGCCTGTGCAAGCCAACAAAGCGATTGTAGGCGACAATGCATTTGCACATTCATCGGGAATTCACCAAGACGGCGTTATCAAACACCGCGAAAACTACGAAATCATCAATCCTTTAGATGTAGGTGTTGACCACAGCTCTATCGTTTTAACTGCAAGAAGCGGAAGAGCTGCCGTTGCATACAAAGCGAAACTATTGGGCTATGAGCCAACTAAAGATGAGTTAAATGTTATTTACGATCGTTTTATTAAAGTTGCCGACGGTCAGAAATTCGTTAGCGATGAAGAATTGCTAAGTATTTTGAAAGGATAACATTTTCTAATAATCACGAATTTAAAATTTTACACATTTATATATGAGCGGAAAAACCTTATTTGATAAGATTTGGGATAAGCACGTTGTAACAACAATTCCCGACGGACCAGAAGTATTTTACATCGACGTACAATACATTCACGAAGTAACTTCACCTCAAGCTTTCGATGGCTTGAGAAAAAGAGGAATTCCTGTTTTCAATACCAAACAAATTGTTGCTACACCCGATCACAACGTACCAACATTAGAACAACATTTACCTATCAAGAATGATTTATCGAGAAAGCAAGTTGATCAATTGATTAAAAACTGCGCCGATTTCGGTGTTGAACTTTACGGTTTAAACCACCCTTACCAAGGTATTGTGCACGTTGTTGGTCCGGAATTAGGTATCACCAAACCAGGTATGACTATGGTTTGCGGCGACAGCCACACCTCTACACACGGCGCTTTTGGATGTATCGCTTTTGGTATTGGTACAAGTGAAGTAGAGCAAGTTTTAGCTACGCAGTGCTTGTTACAAAATAAGCCTAAAAGAATGCGCATCAATATCGACGGAACATTAAATAAAGGCGTTTATTCAAAAGACATCATTTTATACTTAATCGCTAAATTGACTGCTGGTGGTGGAACAGGATACTTTATTGAGTTCGCAGGATCAGCAATTAGAAGCTTAAGTATGGAAGCAAGAATGACCATTTGCAACATGAGTATTGAGATGGGTGCACGTGGTGGATTAATTGCTCCTGACGAAACAACATTCAACTATGTAAAAGGAAGAAAATTCGCTCCGCAAGGTGCTGAATTCGACGCAGCAGTAGCTGATTGGAAAAAATTGTATTCAGATGCTGATGCAGCATTTGACGCTGAGTTTTCTTACGATGCAGCAGATATTGCGCCAATGATCACCTACGGTACCAATCCAGGTATGGGCGTTGGAATTGCTGAAAATGTTCCTTCTGCCAATGCTATTGAAGATGTAAAAGAAAGAGAATCTTTCAACAAAGCATTAGAATACATGGGCTTTGCATCGGGCGATAAATTAATTGGAAAACCAATCAACTACGTATTTGTAGGAAGTTGCACGAATGCTAGGATTGAAGATTTTAGAATTGTAGCAGATGT
>CAMDPJ010000180.1 GCA_945903925.1 Chryseobacterium gleum | reverse complement strand
GTTGATTTCATATACACAGAAAAATATTTATCGATATATCTGCTTCATGATGCACATAAATCGGGAAGCGGTGACAATAGGAGATTTGAAGAAATAAAAGAAATTTATAGAAAAAATGAATTGACCAAACAACTTAAAGCCGCTATTTTACTGCATCAAAAAAAAGAGAACATCCATAAAATTTTACGATTTTCTGAAAAATTTGGTCTGCAAAAATTTCAGCACATCTTTGTAAAAATAAGATTCCCTTCTCTTTTTCAATATCGATGGCAATTCCTGCATCCTATTTTAAATTCACTTAATTAATACGCCATGTTTGAAAATAAAGACAACCGCACTGAGCTTTCTGAATTAGGTGAATTCGGACTCATTGACCTCATCAAAAAAAATGTAGTTCTTGAAAATAAATCTTCGCTAAAAGGCATTGGCGACGATGCTGCCGTTATTGATAGCGAAGGAAAACGCACTGTCGTTTCAACCGACATGTTGGTGGAAGGTGTGCATTTCGATCTATCCTACGTACCCTTAAAACACCTTGGATATAAGGCGGTTGCCGTAAACCTCAGCGATATTTACGCAATGAATGCAGAACCAAAACAAATCACTGTTTCACTAGCACTTTCAAATCGTTTTTCTGCTGAAGCAGTTGAAGAATTGTACGTTGGGATTCTATTGGCTTGCAAAAATTATAAAGTTGATTTGGTGGGCGGAGATACCACAACATCGAGAAGCGGGTTGGTAATTAGCGTTACAGCTATTGGTGTTGCTAACGACAATGAAATCGCTTACAGAGATGGAGCTAAAGCTACCAACTTATTGGTGGTGAGTGGCGATTTAGGTGGTGCTTACATGGGCTTGCAAATTCTAGAAAGAGAAAAACAGATATTTATTGAGAGTCCGCAAGTTCAACCCGAACTAGAAGGCAACGATTATATTTTAGAGCGTCAATTGAAGCCCGAGCCTCGTGCCGATGTCTACAAGATGCTTGCAGATTTGAAGATCAAACCTACTGCAATGATTGACATTTCTGATGGTTTGGCTTCAGAGATATTTCATCTTTGCTCTCAATCGGGATTAGGCATTGAATTGTACGAAGAAAAAATTCCTATCGACCCCCAAACTTTTGAACGCGCCATGGAATTTGGAATCGACCCTACTGTTGCGGCCTTAAGTGGTGGTGAAGATTACGAATTACTTTTTGCTATTGATATTGCAGATTATGAAAAGGTAAAAAACAACCCCTTAGTTACTGTAATAGGTCACTTTACACCTAAAGACAATGGGTATTATTTGGTAGCAAAAGATGGATCGAAACATGAGTTGAAAGCTCAGGGGTGGAATGCATTTCTGAATCAAAAATCATAAACAATGAAATATCAATACATAGACTCTTTAAGAGGCTGGGCAATAATAGGAGTAATTACTATTCATAGTGCATTCATGGTTGATATGAACTTCTCTACTACGATAAAGTCCATTGCTTATCAAGGAAGTAAAGGAGTTGAACTTTTTTTTATGTTAAGTGCACTCACTCTTATGCTGTCAGCCAGCAAAAGAAGAGACGATAAAAGCACCAATCTAAACTTTTTTATCCGCCGTTTCTTTAGAATTGCTCCTATGTATTATACAATATTAATACTTTGTCAATTCGTAATTCCAAAATTCAAAACTTTCGATGCTGGAAACATCTCTAGTAATTTTCTTTTTCTACATGGATTTTTCCCTACCTATATCAACAAAGGCGTTCCTGGGGGATGGAGTCTTGGTCTTGAAATGATTTTCTATGCTATTTTCCCTTTAATGATAATATTCATCACATCCATTAATCGAGCTATTATCTTTACAATATTGGGTTTTGCATTGCGAATTGTCTTTTTCCTTGTCCTCTCAAAACACCAACTCGTCACCGATAATCTTGCCTGGAAATATTTCCTTGGGTTTAATTTTATTAATCATTTACCAGTGTTCGGACTAGGCTTTATTCTCTATTTTCTCATTTATGATAAAAAAGAAATTATATCACCTACCTATCTACTCTTATTAGTCTCTCTTATTTTATACACTGGAATTTGGGACTTACTACCCAACAAGTTTAGTTTCGAAATTGGATTATTTATCCTAATCTACTCTTTATCCCAAAAATCATTTATTTTACTAGTTAACCCTGTATTAGTATATATCGGCAAGATTAGTTTTAGTCTATACTTAACGCATCAACTGGTCATTCTCCTATTTTCAGAACTGAATTTAGTTTCGATGTTAAATAATAGTTTTTTAAATTTCGTGTGTTTTACTTCATCTGTATTCCTGTTGTCAGTAATCATAAGCTCTGCAACGTATTTTGGCATAGAAAAACCATGTATTAAATTTGGAAATGATTTAATAAACAAAAGGATTAAGAACTGACTTTTGCAATAAACTTTTTCAAATGTACATAAGCTTGTGCATCTTCAAAAAAACACATATGACTTCCTTCTTCCCATAAATAATAGTCCTCTTCATCATTCTATTTTGCCTGCTCTATCGCCACTTCGTAAGGCACTACTGTATTATTTTTCCCAATAACATAGTAAGTTTTACAAGGAACAAATTTTAAAATTATCTCTCGACTTTTTCTTTCCCGCATTCCGCTAATCGCCGCCATAATTCCTTGTTTCGAAGTTTTAATGGCAATTTTTAAAGTCTTTTCAATTTGCTTCAAATATCTCTCTTGTTCGGCAAATAGATTAGGAATCGACATTTTAACAAATATCTCATGATTGTATTTCACTACATCTAAGGCACGCAATCTATCTTCTTTTTTCTGCTCGCTATCGGGCGCTGCTGTAGAATTAAACATACATAAACCCTTCATCTTATCTGGATATTTTTCTGCAAAAGCCAAGGTAACGTAACCACCTAAAGAGTGGCCAACAAATACCGCTTTACGCACATCTAATTCTTTCAAAACCGAATTCACCGCTTCCGCCATCTCTTGCATCGAATGGGCATAGCCAATGCACTCCGATTTTCCCTGTCCTAATAAATCAATAGAAATTACTGTAAATGATTTTGACAAGGCAGCACTGTATTCCTTCCAAATTTCTAAAGATTCCAAAAAGCCATGAAGCAGCACCACATTGGTTTTTCCTTTGCCTTGGACTTTGCAGTTGATGTTGATATTTTTGAAGATGGTGGTTGGCATATTTAAGGTATTTCTTATCGTTAGGGCACTAGTTCCTTCGGAGTACCTCAGGATGACAACCACGGTAATCATAGTGAGAGTGAGTTTTGAGAGTGGTTGTCATCCTGAGGTACTCCGAAGGAACTAGTGTACTGCTTGTAAATTCGTATTCATTTTTGGCTTTTAACTTTTCACTTTCCCTTAAAAAAACCCCTTCACAATCTTCTTCGTCCCCTCACTCTTCCCCATCGTGTAAAATGCAATGCGTGAACTCCAGCTGCTTTCAACTCTTTACATTGCTTAATTCCCCACTCTACACCAAGATTCTTAACATCTTCATCTGTTTTGCATTTCAACAATTCTTTCATCATCGCATCTGGAAAATCGATAAAAAAAGTGCGAGGCAACATTTGAATGTGGTTCAAATTGGCAATAGGTTTAATTCCTGGAATGATAGGCACAGTGATTCCCGCTGCTCTGCAACGCGCCACATAATCGAAATACTTTTGATTATCATAGAACAATTGCGTCACAATATATTCTGCTCCAGCTTCTACTTTATCTTTAACATATTGTAAGTCCATGGTAGGATTCGGACTCTCATAATGTTTTTCAGGATAACCTGCCACACCTATACAAAAGTTAGTAGCAATCGGATTTTTTAAATCTTCTTCTAAATATTTTCCTTTGTTCAACTCCACTATTTGCTTCACTAAGTCAACAGTATAACCATGCCCAGTAGGCTCTGCAGTAAAACTCGTTTCGGTTTTTAAAGCATCACCCCTTAAAGCCAAAACATTGTCAATGCCCAAGAAATACAAATCGATCAAAGCATTCTCCGTTTCTTCTTTGCTATTGATATTGCCGATTATGAAAAGGTAAAAAACAATCCTTTGGTAACAGTAATCGGTCACTTTACACCTAAAGACAATGGGTATTATTTGGTAGCAAAAGATGGATCGAAACACGAATTAAAGGCACAAGGATGGAATGCCCTTAAGAAATAAGGGGACTTTCTATTTCTTCAATACTTTTCTCGAAAGCCATTCTCCGTTTTCACCATATACTCTAAGAAAATACATGCCCGAAGAAATTCGTTCTAAATTTTCTAATCCGAAAATCAGATATTGATTTTCTTGCACTTCCTTAGTTTCATCACAAATGGTTTTACCATTTACATCTAACAAAACGAAGCGCACCTCTTGAGCTATAGCCGAATACAATTCAATGCCAACTTCATTCGTGAAAGGATTGTTTCTTAAAGAAATTAGAAACGACTGTCCGTAAGTATACCCATCACTTGGCTTCGCCTTCATATACATCTTCATGTAATTGGGCAAACCAAAGCCTAATAAGGAATCGGGGGAGTTATACCTACTGGCATTTTGCTCTATTTGATTCTTCAATTCCCAATTTTTCAAATGGGGGAAAGCCTGCCAATAGCAAGCCGACAAACCGGCTACCAATGGCCCCGAAAAAGAAGTTCCCGAAGCCGCAAAATACCCCATTTCGGTTCGCGCAATCACCGTTTGCTCTCCTTGAGCACTAACGTTAGGCTTTATATCTCCATCAAAACTTTTACCTGTTGAACTAAAGAAGGCATAATTTTCATATCTATCTACCGCACCTACCGCCAAAACGCTATCTCCATCAGATGGAGCACCTATGTAATGCCAACTGTGGGCACCTTCATTACCTGCACTGGCCACTACCAAAACGCCTTTTCTAAACAACATATTTGCCGCTTGGGTTACTAAAGTAGTTTTGCCGTCCATATCTGCATAGGTATGGTTGGTAGAAGCATCATCGAAAGTAGTGTACCCCAAAGAACTGTTCACTACATCAACACCAATACTATCGGCCATTTCAGCGGCCATTAACCAGTTGTATTCTTCCAACAACGA
>CAMDPJ010000179.1 GCA_945903925.1 Chryseobacterium gleum | reverse complement strand
GTGGAAACTTTGGGAATTTAACTGCAGGTATGTTCGCCAAAAGAATGGGCTTACCAGTAAATAAATTTGTGGCGTCTACCAATGCCAACGATGTTGTTCCCGAGTTTTTACAAACCGGAGTATACCGTCCGCGACCTAGCGTAAGCACTATTTCTAACGCTATGGATATTGGCGACCCAAGTAATTTTGCGCGTATTCAGGAGTTATACAATAACAATCTCGATGCTATTCGCAACGATATGGTGGGTTATGCTTTCTCTGATGAAGATTCTCGTGCAAATATGAAATCGCTTTATAGAGATTTCAAATACTTAGCCGATCCTCATGGCGCAATCGGTTATGCAGGTTTGAAAAAATGGATGAATGAAAATGGCGGCCAAGGTGTCTTCTTAGAAACCGCTCACCCAGCCAAATTCCTCGATGCAGTTGAACCAGCCATCGGCGCCAAAGTAGAAATTCCTCAACGCTTACAAGACTATTTAAAACGCGAGAAAAAAGCGATTTTGATTGGGAATACTTTTGAGGAGTTGAAGGCGGTTTTGTTGGGGTAAATCATTATGAAGACAACTCTCCTTCATAACACCAGTAATTTCAAATTTAGCTTGCGTAATTTGAAATCTTCATTTCAGGCATTTTTAATGCCGTTGCGCAATACAAACAAGCGATTAGAAATCGCAATGAAATCGTTTCAATTTGCAAATTTGAAACTACAAAGAAGAATCAATTACTATATACTTGCAACAGCCCCTTCCTTAAAAGGATTCCGTTGCTCAAACTTACTAGGTTGTATTAATTTCAATAGCGGTTTAATAAGTTTATTACTCAGCGTATTTCTATGTCGGATAAATATTTTCATGTTCACCGGCACGGCGCCAATAGATGATTTTATTTCGCTTGCTGTTCTGCCGTAATGCAATTCTTTGCATTTTTTATCCATCGCAACTTGCACAAAATCGAAGAGCATTCTGTGGTAAATGCAGTGCGTTGTATTTAGCTCGTAATTTAAGCCAACATAATTGGCATCTAATATTCCAGAGTTGTTGAAAAGCGCAGCAAAACCAAGCATTTCATCATTTAAAAAATAGGCTTTGAAAATAAATTGTTCTCCTAAACTTTTCTTCATATTGTGAAAACCCGAAGCATCAAAATGTCCGAATTTAAAATCGGCTTTTTCGTGCACTGCATCAAATAATTCTTTGATTTTTTGGGAGTGAAAAAGGATTTGTTCTGCGGTTAAATCTACCTTTGAAATCGCTTCCGATTTCTTCATCACATCTTTGTATTTCTTTCTATATTTTTTGGTGATGTCGTCGATGTAATCATCCAAGGTATTCCATTCACTATTAATCTTCATCACCAAGTTAGGTTCTATCTCGAAATCTCGGTAATCGTATTTCTTAATCACAGAAAGTGTATCGAAATTCTTTTCCCAAAACTCTTTCAAAATCACTGAAGAAACTTCGCCTAAAACTTTCTCGGCACGACGCAAACGATAGATACCCGTCATCAATGCTTTGTATGCTTCTTCTTGCGATAAATCTGATGTATAAGCGAAACCATTTTCGCCAGAAGAAAATACATTGCCACACACAAAAAATTTAGATTCTTTACCACCGAACAATTCTTTACCGAAATTCATTGGCGAACAAAAAACATCTTTAATAGAATCAGACAATTTAACCTCCAACACCTGCACATAAGCAATGGCAGCTGGTTTGTTGTTTTTGTAAAACAAGATATATCGAAAAGCAATATTTTGTTGAGAATCTTCAAGAGCTTTTAAATAATAATAACTGAGGTATAAATTGCCTTCTATTTTTTGCACTTCATTCCAATGACTTTCATTCACCTGATATATAGAATCGTGAAATGACATGGGGAATTCAACTGGTTCGCGACGCAAACAAAAATTACCATGCTTGCTTTTGATGTATTCGGCGATTTTATTCATGCCTACAAGATAAGGATTAGAAAGGCTGCGGAATATTTAAAAAATCAAAAAAAATAAGTATTTAAATCGCTATCTTTGCCCCCATAAAAAAAATCAAAATGGCTGAATTGAACGAACAACAAAAAACAAGCTACGCTCTAGGGAGAATGGTAGCTGCAGGATTAAGAAATGATGGTGTTGAAAAAGTTGATGCCGAATTTGTAGGAAAAGCTTTTGCAGATGTTTTTAACGATGCTCCTTCTTTATTTGATGAAACAGAACTGCAAGAATTATTAGATAAATTGATTGCAGAAATGCAACAAAAAAAGATGGGGCAAGGAAAACAAGAACATGAAGTTCATGCATCAGAAGGACTTAACTTTCTTGAAGAAAACAAAGGCAAAGAAGGTATTAAAACTGCTCCGTCTGGTTTGCAATACAAAGTAACAAAAGAAGGAAAAGGATCTTTTCCTAAAGATAGTGACACCGTTACTGTGCATTACGAAGGGAAATTACTAAACGGAGAAATTTTTGATAGTAGTTTTGAGCGCGGACAAACGGCAACTTTTGGTTTAAATCAAGTGATTAAAGGTTGGACGGAAGGTTTACAATACATCAACGAAGGCGGAGAAATTGAATTGTATATTCCTTACCATTTGGCTTACGGAGAAAGAGGTGCAGGCGGAAGCATTCCTCCTTATGCAACACTTATTTTTAAAGTTCAATTGATGAACATTAATTAATCTGGTTAAAATAAAAAGCGCTGGTAAGAAATGTTTTTACAAGAAAGTAAAAATAGAGAATCGGGAATATTGGTTTATGGAATTACTCCACCAAAAAAAATAACTCCTTCTGAAAAGATAGAAGAATCAGCGAAAAGAACCATTGAACGAGTAAAATCACTTCCTATTGATGCTTTGATAGTATATGATGTTCAAAACGAATCAACTCGCACTAAAGAAAATCGCCCATTCTCTCTTCAAGCTTCTATAGATCCTTTGACTTTTGTGAATGAACATTTGAATGAACTAGAGGTAGAGAAAATTATCTACCGTCCGGCTGGAATATACAGCGAAGCTGAATTAATCCAATGGTTTAAAAATTTACACGAACAAAAAGCGCATCCGGTTTTAGCAGGAATTCCTTCATCCGATCATGTGCCCAAAAGCACTTTAACGCAAGCATACGCATTGTGGTCGAAATACAAAGAAACGTCAGTAGTTTTCGCTATTTCTATTCCTGAGCGACATATCGTTTAAGGAGATGAAGACCAACGAATGCTTGATAAAATTAAAAGTGGCGTTACCTACTTTGTAACACAATGTGTTTTCAACGAAGATTATAGCATGCAAATGCTAGAATCTTTAGCGGAGAGCTGCAAAAAAAAACGACCAGCAAGCACCAACTGTAATTTTCACTTTAAGTACTTGCGGCTCAGCCAAAATATTGGGATTCTTAGAATGGCTGGGTATTCATATCAAATAAGAGCACAAATCACGATTACTTAATTCTTCAAATATTCTCGAAGACTCCATTGATCTTTGCGTTGAAATAGCCGATATTTTATCGAATTATTGCATCGAAAAAAACATTCCTTTCGGATTCAATATCGAAAGTGTAGCCATTAAAAAAGAAGAGATTGAAGCATCAATAACTTTGCTTAAACAAGTAGAGCAAATGCTGAAATAAAAGATAGTGAGTGCTGAATAACACCCAGTTCGTCATTGCGAGGTACTCCGAAGCAACCTTGTGAAGTTCTTAATGTGTTTGCTTCGGGGTACCTCGCAATGACGTGCTGGGTTTGTGCCGAAATAGTCCTTAGCTTCTCTCCTCCACCACTCCATCGGCGTGCTTAGCAAAGCGCGTTTTATTTCTATCGTGCACCTGATCGTAGCGAGGCCAAGGCCAACCACCGAACTGTGTAGCATGATAATCTTCAAAAGCTTGTTGAATTTCTTGTTTGGTGTTCATTACAAACGGACCGTATTGAATAACAGTTTCACCAATAGGTTTGCCTTGTAAAACCAATATACTTACTTCTTCGGTACCAGCTTGTAAAACAACATCTTGATGCGCAACAAGCTCTACAGCGCTGTATTTAGTAATATCTTGTGAAGCCAATTTCAATGAACTTCCTTCATAAAAATAAATATTTCTATTTACTCCTTCAGATGCTTTGGGCAATGCAAATGTAGCTCCTGCTTCCATTTTGATATTCCATACCGCCACTTCATTTTTATCATCGGCAGCCCATGAATTTGGCGGAGGTGTTGCTGCTTTTTTATCGAATAAAGTACCTGCAATTACTTCCACATTGGTCTTTTTATTATTGATATCTGCATGCTGATGATTGGGAATAACATCTCTCCACAACATTTTAAAATGAGGCTCTACCATCTTTTTAGCCTTTGGTAAGTTGAGCCAAATTTGAAAAAGCTCCATCGGATTTTCTTCTGCTGTTTTAATCAAAGGAAACATTTCAGAATGCTGAACACCTTTACCTGCTGTCATCCACTGCACATCTCCATCTCCATATCTACCTGCTGCGCCTAATGAATCGGCATGATCTACCAAGCCTTTTCGCACTACAGTGATCGTTTCAAATCCACGGTGAGGATGACCGGGAAATCCGGGAACGGTTTGTCCGTGATACATTCTAAAACCATCTTTAATAATGAAATCATCGCCCATGTGTCGGCCTTTAAAATGCTCATTGCTCGGACCCATCATTTCATTTCCTTTTGGGAAAGCATCTTCATGATGCACACAAAATAAAAAGGGGTCGGCTGTTTCCCATTGAAAGCCTAAGGGCTTAATATTTTTTATTGGATTCATATCGCTTAAGGTTGAATTGGTATCTTCTTTGAACATATTGGCAAAACCAAGAAATGGAGCTGCTGCTGCCGTACCCGACACTACGGCTAAACGGCGTAAAAAACTTCTTCTGTTGCTTTTATCACTCATATAAAAAAGTATGGCAGTAAAGTAAGAAAAAACTCATAACTTCAGCAAAATGAAAAAGTTAATTTTTGTATTCTTCTTGTTGCTTAATGCCACACTTTGGGCTCAATTAAAATTAATTAAAGCCACTAAGCAGCCTTGGGCTGGCGGTATGCAAGGTTATCATGGAAATTATTA
>CAMDPJ010000178.1 GCA_945903925.1 Chryseobacterium gleum | reverse complement strand
CGAAATGATCAAACAAAAGGGAAGTAATGAGTTGTCCGGCAATAATCAAAATAAACATATTCGCACTACCAATCTTAGGCAGCGCAAAGATGATAACCGTTACGAAAAAAGCCCCCAATAAGCCTCCTGTATATTGATGCCACGACACTTGTTTCAATTCAGATACAGAAGGGAAACCCTGACGATAAGCCAGAACCGCAAAAAATAAAATAACAGTACCCGTAGCAAAAGAAATAAATGCTGCTGCAATTGGATTTTGAATACTAGCGCGCAGCTGACTGTTCACGCTTGCCTGCGTAGTTATTGTAACGCCGCACAGCACGGGCAGTAAATAAAACAAATACTTTAACATGTAGTTTCTATTTTTTGTCCATCGGACCGCGCATCTTCGTTATCAATCCGTTCAAGAAATTACGCATCACTTGGTCACCACAAACGCGGTAATTAGGATGGTCTTCTTTGCGAAAAAAGGCGCTTAACTCAGTTTTAGAAATCTCGAAATTGGCCAATTTCAATATCTCAATGATATCGTCGTCTCTCAACTGCAGTGCTACACGCAGTTTTTTCATAATATCATTATTTACCATTTTTTACTTTTTTCTTTTTTGATTTCTTCTTTGGCTTTCTATCTATTCTAGAAGTAAGGTATTTCTTTAAATCTTGTTCACTTAAATTCTTGCCCACTATTACTCCTTTTTCATTCAACAATAAGTTGGCTGGTATTGCATTAATTTGGTACGTGCGCGCTGCAGCTCCATTCCACCATTGAAAGTCACTCACATGGTTAGTCCACTCTAAACTATCTTTAGCAATAGCGCCTTTCCACGTTTCTTTCATATTAGGTCTCTCTAATGCCACGCTATAAACTGTAAACCCTTGTGCTCCTGCATAT
This sequence comes from Chryseobacterium gleum, assembly GCA_945903925.1. Lineage (GTDB taxonomy): Bacteria > Bacteroidota > Bacteroidia > Flavobacteriales_C > JAHEZL01. The sequence goes on along the minus strand of CAMDPJ010000178.1, from coordinate 4,182 downwards.
GCAGAATCTTTGTATGTTCTATATAATTTCACCAAAGTTGGGTTAAATCTTCGGCATGGTCCGCACCAACTCGCCCAAAAATCTAACAACACCAGCTTCCCTTTCAAAGAAGATAACTTGATAGTATCACCATTAACACTAGGCAAAGCAATTTCGGGAGCTATATTTCCCACTTCAATACCAACAACGGGCGCCGGTGTAGTTTCTTTTCCTGTAAAAGCAACTGTAGTTAACGAAGCTAATGCAAGCAAGGAGAAATAAAATATTTTTTGCATAAAGTGTTTTTAAGTAAAAAGTCCCCCGAATTTCTTCGGAGGACCAAAATTATAAATTAAGAAATGTTCGACTAAGCTAGTCTAACATTTACAGCATTTACTCCTTTTTTACCATCTTGAAGATCAAACGTTACTTCGTCGTTTTCTTTGATTTTATCAACCAAACCTGAAACGTGCACAAAATACTCTTTGTTTGATGCTGCGTCTTTAATGAAACCAAATCCTTTAGTGTCATTGAAAAATTTTACTGAACCGTTATTCATATTATATTAAATTAAGCGGTAAAGATATAAAAAATTATCTTCGTTGTATGAAAATTGCAATAATTGGTGCTGGAGCGGCCGGATATTTTGCCGCTATCTCCTGTAAAAACCATTTCCCCGAGGCAAATGTTTCCATCTTAGAGAAGTCGAATAAGACCCTTGCGAAGGTAAAAGTATCAGGCGGCGGACGATGTAATGTCACCCATGCTTGCTTCAGTATTTCTGAGCTTTCAAAATTTTATCCACGAGGCGAAAAATATTTAAAAAAGTCTTTCGGTATTTTCAACACAAACCATACTGTTACTTGGTTTAACACGCGAGGAGTGGAATTAAAAACAGAAGCCGACAACCGCATGTTTCCCATCACAGATAACTCTCAAACTATTGTCGATTGTCTCACCCGTGAAGCTGAAAAACTTGGTATTGAAGTCCGTTTAGGGTTTGGTGTGGATAGCTTAATTAAGACTGAAAATGGATTTGAAATAACGAGCAATAAAGAAATATTTTTATTCGATAAAATAATTGTGGCCACAGGCGGAAATTCTAAATCTGAAGGCTTTAATTGGCTTTCTTCTTTTAATCACGATATAATTGCACCAGTTCCTTCTTTATTTACCTTTAATATGCCTTCTGAAAAAACCGAGGCATTGATGGGCGTAGTCGCTAATAATACATTAGTAAGGGTTCAGGGCACAAACCTGCAGCAGCAAGGTCCGCTATTGATAACCCACTGGGGAATGAGCGGACCGGCGATATTGAAACTATCTGCCTGGGGCGCCAGAATACTAAATGATTTGAATTACAATTTTACTTTATTGGTAAACTGGACTGGCTTAGCCAACGAAGAAGTTGTTAGAGAAAAAGTAATGAACACGAGATTAGAGAGCGGTAAAAAGAAAATTGTTAACGCCAATCCCTTCGATTTAACAGCACGAATGTGGGAATACCTATTAGATAGAGTAGAAATAAAACACGATATCGTTTGGGGAGAATTACCAAAGAAAGAGCAAAACCGACTCATCAACACCTTATTTAACGACGCTTACAAAGTAGAAGGCAAAACGACCTTTAAGGAAGAATTTGTTACCTGTGGGGGAATTTCTTTGGCCGAAGTAAACATGAATACCATGGAAAGCAGAAAGCAGGAAGGATTATTTTTTGCAGGAGAAGTATTAGATATTGATGGCGTAACAGGTGGATTTAATTTTCAAGCTGCATGGACGACGGGGTTCATTGCAGGGAAGTTGGGGAAAGGGTGAGAATTTTGAATTTTGAATGATTAATTTTAAATAAAAATATTTTATGCGAATAATATCTTGGAATGTTAACGGAATACGCGCGATAGCGGCTAAAGGCTTTGCAGATATTGTTAAAGAAATGAATTGCGATATTATTTGTTTGCAAGAAACAAAGGCTCAAGATGATCAAGTGCGCGAAGCCGTTGCCAACTTGGAAGGCTTTCACATGTACACCAACTCTGCTGAGAAAAAAGGATATTCGAGCACTGCGATTTTCAGTAAAATAAAACCAATTGCGGTTACCAACGACATGGGTATTGCCGAGCATGACAAGGAAGGTAGAGTAATTGCTGCCGAATTTGAAAAATTCTTTGTGGTAACGGTTTATGTTCCCAACTCAAAAAGCGAACTGGAAAGATTAGATTACCGTCAGCAATGGGACAAAGACTTTTTGAATTACTTAAAATCATTGGAAAAGAAAAAACCAGTGATTGTTTGTGGCGATATGAATGTTGCGCATCAGGCCATAGATTTAAAACATCCAAAAGCCAATTACAACAAATCGGCTGGCTATACCCAAATTGAAATTGATGGAATGACGAATTTCATCAATGCTGGTTTGATTGACAGCTATCGTCATTTTTATCCCGAAAAAATTGAATACACTTGGTGGAGCTACCGCGCAGGAGCAAGAGCTAAGAATGTAGGCTGGAGAATTGATTATTTTTTGGTGAGTAACAACTATTTACCGCAAGTAAAAGATTCATTTGTTTTACATCAAGTGATGGGAAGTGATCATTGTCCAGTTGGCATTGATTTAGTTGAATACAAGCATAAATAGCGAAGTGCGAGACAATAGTTCCTTCGTTCCTCAGGATGACAAACTGGCTGTAAGTGCTGCCTTTAAGAGTGGATGTCATCCTGAGGATCGAAGGAACTATTGTCCTTTACTTAAAGTAAAAACACTTTATTTTTTCCGCTATTTTATCGGCACATTTTTGTCCGTCGATAGCTGCCGACATTATTCCTCCAGCATAGCCAGCACCTTCAGCACAGGGATATAAACCCTTAACTTCAGTATGTTCTAAAGTTTCTTTATCGCGAGGAATTCTAACCGGAGATGATGTTCTTGATTCTACAGCATGCAGCACCGCATCATTACTTAGATATCCGCGCATTTTTCCACCAAAAGCTTTCAAGCCTTCTTGCAATGATTTCCAAACAGCGGTAGGCAACACTTCTCTTAAATCAACGGAAGTAATTCCTGGCTGATATGACGTAACAGGCAATTGAGACGACACTCTGTTTTGAATAAAATCCACCATTCTTTGAGCCGGCGCAGCCTGCGTTTTACCTCCCATTAAAAATGCTTTTTCTTCCACCGATCTCTGATAATGCATTCCCGCCAATTCACCATATTGTTTAAAATCGAAATCACTTTTTTCCAATGCCACTACGATACCCGAGTTGGCATAAGGATTATTTCTTTTTGAAGGCGACCAACCATTGGTTACCACTTGGTTTTGGGCGGTAGCGCAAGGGGCGATAATTCCACCCGGACACATACAAAATGAATACACGGGTTTTATATTGGTTTGGTGTACCAAACTATAAGATGCCGCTGGAAGAAACTCGCCTCTGTTATCGCAACTGTATTGCACACTATCAATCAAACTTTGCGGATGTTCTATTCTGATACCTAACGCGAAAGGTTTTGCTTCAATCGCGATATTTTTTTTGTGTAATAATTCAAAAATATCTCGCGCTGAATGGCCAGTAGCGAGAATCAGATTTGAGGTTGCGAGAGTGAGTGAACTGTTGATCACCACAGCCTTTACCTCTTTGTTTTCAATAATAATATCTGTGAGCTTAGAATCGAACAACACCTCTCCCCCACAAGCAATAATATATTCACAAATGACCTGTATGATTTTGGGTAACTTATTGGTTCCTATGTGCGGATGCGCATCTACCAAAATATCTTCTGCTGCACCAAAGCGCACTAAGGTTTCTAGCACTTCGTTTACATCACCCCTTTTGTTGGAACGAGTATAGAGTTTACCATCTGAAAAAGTTCCCGCGCCTCCTTCACCGAAACAATAATTCGATTCGGGATTTACAATATGTTTCTGATTGATTACAGCTAAGTCTCTTCTGCGCTCGCGCACAGCTTTTCCACGTTCTATAACGATGGGTTTAATATTGTTTTTGATAAGTTGAAGCGCTGCGAACAGTCCAGCCGGACCGGCACCCACCACCACTGCCTCTCTGTTAGATGAAATCTTTTTTGTTGCAGGTAATTCAAACAAATGCTTGGGCATTGGCTCATCGATAAAAACCTCAACGCGCAGCTGATACACCACATTTCTTTTGCGGGCATCTATCGATCTTTTTAAAACTCTAACC
>CAMDPJ010000177.1 GCA_945903925.1 Chryseobacterium gleum | reverse complement strand
CCCAACCGGTGACGCGTAAAATCGTACTACCTGCCCATGTAGTGCCATTGCTCGCTGCAAAATTCAAATTATGACTACCTGTGCCCAAGGCTATAGTGCTAGTGGCGCTTAAGGTTAATGTTCCTACTGTTTCGCTATTGCCTGCTCCCGAACCGGTGCGGAAAGTACCACCTTTCATGTTTACATTACTTGCGTTATTTACTAAATTTGCATTACCTAAAGACATGGTTCCCACAACAGTTATATTTTGCGCATGAGCACTTAAGCAAGTGAACAATATACTTGACAAGAGAAATGCAAATGCTTTTTCAAAGAGAGAAAATGATTTTTTCATGAACGAATATATAAATAATTATCTTTAAGCAATACTCAATGCTGGTTTATAGAATTCCCCTTTATCAAATACCAATCTACCCAAGCATCCATTTGTTTAACTGAATTGGGACGAAGGATAATTTTTCGGTTTTTATCTAACAAATACATGGTTGGGGTGCCAAACACATAGTAATCTTTGGCGATAGTGCCATCCCATTTTTTTAGGTCGCTAATGCTAATAAACGGATAATTGATTGTGAACTCATAAAATGCTTTTTGGTCTTCGTCTAACGAAACCAACAACACTTCTACGCCTTGTGCTTTCCATGTGCTGTATAATTTGGCAATGGCCGGCATTTCCTCTTTGCATTTTGGGCACCAACTGGCACCAAAAACCACTAAAGTATAATTACTTGTTAAATCAGATAACTTATGAATAGTAAAGTCATTCGTAGGATTTACCCTAGTAGTAGGAAACACAATATCGGGGGCGGTATTGCCCACTTTCATGGCTCGGTAGGTTTCGAGTTGCCTAGCTAAATCGCTATTGATGGTGCAACTTACTTCGTTGAGTACTTTCAATGCCAAATATTCTGATGCTTTAAACAAACTACGCTTTTCTAATACATCAAAAAGATAATCGGTCACTTCATTCAGTTTTTGTTCGTCTTTTTTAAGATGTGTGAGCATGGCATCAATAGAAAACTGCATTTCAACAAATACCGAATCCAAAGGTTTGCCACAGTTTTCTAACAACCAAAAATGACTTTCAATGGCCTCTTTAAACAAACCACTTTTATACAAGCGTTTATCGGTATAATCTAAAGCCCTAAAAGCTGCAATAGTAGCCGGAATTTCTTTAGTGCGGTATTGCGCAATGGTTGATACCGAGCTTACTAGTTTACGCACAGGTAAAAACCAGCTTACATAGCTATTTGGGGGCAGCGATTGTAAAAACAATTGGTCTTGCTTTTGAATACGTTGTTTTTCTTTCAGAATAGCTTTACGAGGTTTTGCTTGCACCGTAAACAGCGAATCTGAAGTATATATTTTCTCTAAATAATCCCAAGCACTAAGGGCTTGTTCACGGCGAGGGTGCTGTTGGGCATATTGTTCAAACCATTGGTTTTGTTTGCCCTTGGTTATTTTTATGGTTTGTGTATTGCTTAATGATTCGCCAAGCAATTCAATTTCTTCACCGCTTAAAACTACAAGCAAAGGTTTATTGTCTGTAGATTTTAAATAGCCCATACCCATATCGGTGCTGGCATAAGCAAGTTTAAAATTACCATTGGCATCGATTTTTGTTGTAGCAATAGCATAAGTTTGCAAACCATTAAAACCTTCTAAGGCTATTTCTTGATTGGCTAAAAAGGTGAGTTTACCCGAAATAGTTTGGGCATTGCTGAGCATAGCCATAAAAACTAAACCTATCACAAACCCATACTTTTTTATACCATACATCAGCGGTACTGTTTTATAATCAATGAATTGATAGTAAAATATCCTGCCACACTATGTGTAAGAATGGCAGGATATAAATATTTAAATCGCTTCGCTAATCAACCTTTGACAAACTCAGGGCTAATTCTTGATGCAACGCACAGCTAACCCTTGGGCTCTATCGTAATTACCTATAGATGATCCACAATCACCGGGGCAGAAGGATAAAATAACCGCACTAGTGCCGCTAACCGTACTAGACCAATATTGGCCGGAATTTCCTACATTAGTTAACGTACCACTCACTCTGTCTCTGTAGCCTGTAACGGGCAATTTAATTATTGAGTTAAATGCATGCAATGCGTTGTATGCATAATGTCTTTCCTCGGACCACTCTGTATTTGTTGGTAAACGATACCCACTTGGGCATGGATTGTTTGTGCCAGATACACCCTGCCATAAACTAACATTTTGTGGATTTCTCCAATCAAGCAGACCACTATTAATAGTGATAAAATTAGCATTACCAGGTACATCTGTACTACTTAAGGTTGCTGTAATTGATGAGGTACGGCATTGATGACCATCTTTTAATCGGCCCCATTGATATAAATCACCATAGCTATTAGCATCACTACTAAATAAAGCAACTCTGCTTGCACCCAAATTTCTATCCATCCAAATTTTTCCAGTATTTGGGTTGGCCACATCATTCCATGTAAAAATTGAACCATCACAGTTTCGCCCCCCTATTTGTCCTCCTGACATTGTATACGCTTCATCCAACACATGCCAATTGGCTCCATCGCATACTATTCTAACTGTATGATTATAGGAATTTAATTTAAAAATGGCAGCACCATCAATCGTTTCACTTGCATTCCCATCAATGGTAATATCATCTCCTTCAGCATCTATATTTTTAATATAATACACCTTTCCATTATTAGAAGCAGCAGCAGGTAAGGTTACGGTATAAGGCCCTGTGTTGCACAATACTACATTGTGGGTTTGAGCTAAGGTAGTGGCTGCGGTAATGGTGGTTACTTTGTAACCCAAACTGCCTTGTATATCTAAAGTACTAGCAGGAGTTGAGGTATTTACGCCAATTTCGTTGGCGGTACCATCCACAAAAAACATGTTGGGATTTGCATCACTTTCCACTCTAAAATTAACAGCCGCACCACTTTCGTTAAAAATTGCCGAACCATCTACATCTAATTTTGCGCCAGGTGTAGCCGTTCCTACCCCTACATTTCCTGTATTATCAATTGTAACTCTAGTGTTGGTTTCGGGAGCGGTTGTACCAATTTTTAATTTATCGGCATCGTCGTTATCTACCCCAATGGAAAAAGTGGTGGTGCTGTTGAGTTGTAAATTAATTTTAGGGTCGCCAGCACCGGTGCAGTTAATATCTACAGCGGTTGCAGTACCACTGTTGCTTTCTACATCTAAGTCGTTGCTAGGTGAGGTGGTACCTATACCTACTTGGGCGCTTACCCCCCCCCATAAAGCACTAACAATCAGTGTGCTAAATGCGGTTTTTAAGAATTGTTTTTTCATGGTTATTGTTATTGTTTATTGTTTTGCCAAAGATATTGTAGTATGCTTTATTAACACTAAAAATAAAATTAGCCTTTTTTTTGGTAATCAAAATCAAAAGATGTTTTTTATTCTCACTCTTAAGACAATAGAAACTTTAATAGCCAACTGGCAAAATGAAAAAAGAATACCGCTGGAGGATGTTCAATTAATGGCAGGTCATAAAACTACGGGAACTACTTAGAAATACAGAAGAAAGGATAGCGACCAACAAAGGAAGTTGATAAATCAGTTTCATCCGTTGAGATAGAAAAATTGTTAAATAGTAACCAATATGGTAACTTTTCATTATATTCGTAGTATTAAGTGATAGCAGAGTAATGAATATACATAACAAAAGTTCATTGAGTGAATATTCTCAGAAGCATCCTGATTGTAAGGAAACCCTTGAAAGTTGGTATCATGATGTATTAACCAAAGAGTGGAAAAAGCCATCGGATATCACTAAAGATTTTAATACGGCACGAACTGTAAAGAATAACAGGGCTATCTTTAAAATTAATGGCAATGATTATCGGTTAATCACCGAGCAGCAGTATGAGAAAGGTTGGGTCTTTGTTAAGTTCATTGGCACTCATGCAGAATATGATAAGATTGACCCTGATACGGTTGATATGTATAGAAAGAAAAAGTAGAAAAAGATTGTAAAAAAATAATAGGTATGGAACTCAAAATAATTAAAACAAAAAAAGACTACTTAGTAGCAATGGAAAGATTTGAAGAAATTTTTTCTGCAAAAAAAGGCACCAAAGAAAGTGATGAGGCAGATGTATTGTCTTTAATCATCAAAGATTACGAAGACAAACAGTATGTAATTGAAGCGCCGCACCCATTGGATGCTATCAAATACCGTATGGAGCAACAGGGGCTTAGTAATAGTGATTTAGCTAAGATACTTGGTTACAAAAGCAGAGTGAGTGATATATTTCACAACACTCGAAAGCTGAATCTTAATATGATTCGCAAACTTTATGAGAAGCTAAACATACCATTAGAAACATTGGTGAAAGAATATTAGCAGATAATTTTAAATCATAGTAGAGCCTGAAGCAGAAATGTTTCGGGCTTTTTTATTTGTCAAAATCGTAGGTAAATCAAATACTATATTATACTTTAAAAACCTAACAAAAAGTTGATTGGCGTTGTGCGAAATAGAGATTCAGTAAGTCACTTCATGCAATGCATTCATTGAAGATTCAGATGCAATATTGGAAATTACGCCACGCTAAAAATAAATTTGATTACACTCAGTCACCCATCTCTTTTGGAGAACGTTGACTGGGTGTGAAAAGCATTTTTTAAGTAGTGGTCCGCAAGCTAGAGCAAAGAACCGAGGACGATGCCACTTTTTAAATGATTTAACGGGTACCATTGCGGATAATCATTTTTATTTTTGATTGAAAACGCGCACCAAATCTATACGGTTGTTGCTTACTTTTTCTATCAAGAAATCGAAGGTGTGAATAATGATGTGTTCGCCATCTTTTGGTATGGTTTCGTGATGTGAAAATATAAGTCCGGCAAGCGTTTCATAACCATCATCAGCAGGTAAGTTCAAATTGTATTTTTGGTTGAGGTAATCAATTTCAATGCGCGCAGAGAATAAAAATTCATTGTCGTTAATTTGTTCTTCCACCAGTTCTGGCGAATCGTGTTCGTCTTCAATCTCCCCAAAAATTTCCTCCATCACGTCTTCCATAGTAATCATGCCCGA
>CAMDPJ010000176.1 GCA_945903925.1 Chryseobacterium gleum | reverse complement strand
TCTGACACAGCGGAATATGGTTGTTATTTGTTTGATCACGCTTGTAAGCCTTTATTGACTGATTTCATGAAAACTGTAGATACTGATATCTGTGGTAAAACATACGGTGCTGGAAAAGGAAATGGAGTTGACAACTTGGAGTTGGTTCGTGTGAACGACGCTTTAAGAAATCATCCAATCGAAAAAATCGGTAAAACGTTAAGAGGTGCTATGGGTGCTATGAAGTCTATTTCTGTAGGTGTTGAGAGATTAGTGGAGTTGGAAGAGGCTTAGTATTTCTGAGAATAAATAAAAGAGAGGCTGTTCTTAATTGAGCAGCCTTTTTTGCTACTACAATAATATTTCTTCATTTGTCATTTTTTGTTATTTTGACGGAGTTGGAACCCCGTACTTTCAAATTTAGCGATAGCGTAATTTGAAAGTTTATTTCGCAGCGATTTTCAATCGCTTTAATAAAGCTACTATTCATCGGCTTTGAAAATACCTGCAATAAAGATTTCAGATTAGCTGCGCAAAATCTGAAATTACAGATGAGCTATCCATCACATGATACTATCAAGAAAAATCCTTCGCAAATGAATAGCGAATTGAGTAATATCCTATTGCTTCACAATCTTAAATGTTTTCTCGTTATCTAAGGTTCCGATATAGATACCACTTGGCGCTTCAGAAAGATCAATCACCTCATTATTAATAAAAATAGTAGTCATTATTTCCTTTCCTAAAGCCGAGTAAATGATGATATTGTGTTCTTGATTATCATTGGTATTTAATTCAATTATTCCTTGTGACGGATTTGGGAAAATTGAAAAATCAATATTTTTTTTCTCAATCAATCCCGTTGACATTTCCCCGCATTTCCATTGACTGTATTGAGACGGATTAGATTGCCAATTCTCAAAAATATTCAGTTTATCAGTTAACGTAGCCCACTGAATCTTATCACTTCCCCAAGCATTAATGGTATCACAAATAGTCGATACTTTAGAAAAAAGTGTTGGCCCGAAATGACTTTGATTGATCGTAATGCTATAACAATAAAATTTTTCCTGCGGTAACTTTGATGTTTGCAAACTGTCGATAAACGCTTTTAATGGAGTCAGTATATCGGCAATGTTTTCTGTTGAATCTAAAGCGTAAATAGGTTGACATCCGTTACCAACATACCAGATATTGCGCCCGTCGTTGTGAGTAATAAAAGTTGAAGCGGTAACGGAATCGGGTTTCCAAATCCCATAGTCGTTGTAATCGTTTGAGTGACCTGGTGAGCCTGCTCCCCACATAAGATTGCAATTCCATGAAACGCCTGGAAAAGAAACGGAATTTACTGGCTTCTGATATTTAAACCAATCGGGACTTGGCGAATATAAGAAACCGCCCAAAGTCGTTGTTGGATTTGCGCCTAAAGAATCTAAAACGTGGTACAAATCGGCAATATTAGTGTATACCGACATTTTATTTCGTGGATCAATTTCAATATTATCATCGTAGGGAGACGTAGCTAAATCTCTAAATATATTTGAAGTAGCACCTTGAATATCTAGAGCTCCTTTCGCGAATTCATCACAGGTTTGAAGATTCCAAGCAGCACCTTTCATATTCATGATATCGGCCAATTGTAATACTTTTAGTTTAGTGCTATTGAAATTCACGAAAGTATTGAGATCGTCATTAGGTTCATTGTGCGAAACGAAATTGATGTAAACTATTGGAGCTTGCGCAAATAAGCCACAACTAAGGATTGATAGTACAAAAAGAGTCTTTAATTTTATTCTCATACATTTTGATTTTAACATTTCGAATTTGAATTTATATAATTAGAATTATGATTGCAACTAATTGTTTTTTATTGGTGATACAGGTGAACCCGTACTTTCAAATTTAACGCTAGCGTAATTTGAAAGTTTTCTCTCTTAGCGATTTTCTCGCGAGTGCCTTTATAGAAACAATTTGATAAAAGTACACTCTTAGTTTTTGGCTAAATCCATACTTTTTATACCACATTTAGCCAAAAACTCGTGTTCTCATTCAGTGGATAAAATCGGTAAAACTTAAAGAGGTGCTATGATTATATTTTTTTTCTAATATTTGTCATATGAAACAATTACTTTTTATCGGTGTTTTTAGCTCATTAATATTTTGTTCTTGTGAGACACGATGCGATATTTACAATGAAAATGGCGACGCTTTAGATATTGGGGACGGACGGTATTTAAAAACATATTTCTTATTTTTTGGTCTTCTCCCGTACTTTCAAATTTAGCTTGCGTAATTTGAAATCTTCATTTTAGCGATTTGCAATCGAATTAATTTTCTTATTGACGAATTGTAATCATTGTGTTGTTGTTTTTTAATAAAAATAAACATGAAAAAACGGAATTAAAATACGTAAAATCATGATTAAAATATTATATTTGTATTTATGGTTGATAGATTTCAAAGAAAAAACGCAGAGGAATTGCTTGCTCATTTTCCGTGTTTAGGCATATTGGGACCAAGACAAATTGGTAAAACTACCTTTGCTAAGCAGCTGATGCAAGGCGGAAGAAAGAAGTTTTTGTATTTAGATTTGGAATCGCATGAAGATATACAAAAGTTAGAACACGCCGAGACTTTCTTAAGAGAGTATGAAAATGTAACAGTAATCATTGATGAGGTTCAAAGGAAAAAAGATTTGTTTCCTCTGTTGCGATCATTGATAGATAGGAAGAGGGTTTCAGCTCGTTTCATTTTATTGGGTTCTGCTTCACCAGAGTTAATAAGAGAAGCGTCGGAAAGCTTGGCGGGGCGCATTGCTTATTTAGAATTATCGGGCATCTTGTTTCCCGAAGTAGAACATAAAATAAAACTCAACGCACTGTGGCTTCATGGAGGATATCCCGATCCGTTGCTGCATCCTAAAGCGAGTTATGCATGGATGAATAACTATGTGAAAAATTATGTTGAAAGGGATTTGCCGCTTTTGGGTTTGTCGGCATCTCCTTCTTTAATACGAAGACTGTGGACGATGCTAGCACATTGTCACGGACAAACGTTAAACTATGAACAACTGTCGAAAAGCTTAGAAATAGATCAAAAAACGGTGAAGAGATATATTGATTTTTTAGAAGAAGCATTACTTGTAAGAAGATTGCAGCCATATACGGCTAACATTTCGAAGCGTTTGGTGAAAGCTCCTAAAATTTACTTAAAAGACTGTGGCATTTTGCATTATTTTTTAAATATTGAAAATACTTTGGCCTTGAAATCTCATCCAGTGTTGGGTAGTTCATGGGAAGGATTTGTGATAGAACATTTATCGCAACTAAAAAGTGAAAGAGTGGAATTGAATTTTTATCGCAGTCATAATGGTGCAGAGATGGATGTGGTTTTTGTAAAATCGGGAAAAGCTTGTGCGGCTGCTGAAATAAAATTTGGAGATAAAATCACACCTTCAAGAGGAAATTTTGAGGCATGTGAAACATTGAATGTACAACAACGGTTTTTAATCAGGCAAGAAGGTGATGATTTTGAATCAGCAAACGGCTTCAAGATTGTTTCTTTCAAATCCTTTATTAGCAAATATTTGCCTAAAATTTAGTTTTTATCTATTACCGTACTTTCAAATTTAGCGATACCGTAATTCGAAAGTTTTCTCTCTCAGCGATTTTTAATTGCGTTAATCAAAAGTAGGATTCATCGGCATTGAAAATGCCTGTTCGGAGAAGCCTATATGAACACAGAAACAAATAATAGAAATGTGAATAAATGAAGATTTCAGATTAGCTTCGCAAATCTAAAATTACAGGGTAAACCAACAATAAAATACGGTATTTTATTTCCAAAAGCTGAGTGCTTCGTTGGCCTTATTGCTAAATACTCCTTGAATATCCTTGCCGTATTTGCTCAACTGTTCTTGCGTATCGAAAGAATAGGGATGAATGTGCAACTTGCTTTTTTCTAGAATTTTTAAATTTTCAGTAGTCAGTAAATTTGGATAGTTGTTGGGTTCGCCGTCGATGCTAGGACCGATAATTGTTGCGCCATTATCGATGGCAAAATTTACCCATTTTAAAAAAGTCTCTGCTTGGTCGTTTGGTAAATCATCATCGCATTCAATTCCTTGCCAAAGCAAAAAACAAAGGGGAATATGATCGCCAAATTCGCGATGCAAAAGAGTAAGACTTTTTTTAGAAAATGTTTGAAGTATTATTCTATTTGCAGCATTTGCGATTTGAATTTTACCGTCAAATACTTCAATTGTTTTTAGTTTGCCAATCCAACCTAATCGAGTCAATTCATTTTTTAAATCTTTTTCAATGCCTGGAAATAGTTCTGGTTTTTTGGTTTCTATATACAAGCCCGGACGGTGTTTTTGATCGCTAGAATCAGTTTTATATATCGTTTCAATTCTTCCAATTTTATTGAAGTGCACAATTTTTTTGTTGCTTAAATCTCTTGCTAAACATTTACCTTCTGCTATTTTTAAAATGTCTTCTAGTGTAAGTATATCTTGCCATTCATAATTTTCATTTTTTCGTTCAGGATAAAGTTCGTTAAACCATTTTCCAAAATTGAGTTGCAACAATTCGGCGTAAGTGAATTGCGAAACCGGAAGATTTTTTTTTGCAGGAAAGACTTCTTCAACATTGCTTGTTCTCTGTAAGTTGTCGTCGTGAAGAGCTACCAAGTATGAATCTTTTGTTCTTTGAAGATCAAATTCTAAATAATGAGCTCCAGCATTTCTTGCCCAAACCATTGCAGCCTCCGTTTCTTCGGGTGCAAAAAAAGTTGTTCCGCGATGACCGATTACAATATGTTGAGGCAATTGTTTAACTATTTTTTCTTGTGATGTAGAAAGTTGATGTACGTTGTAGTTGTTGTTTGCACAACCCCACAATAAAATTACAATTAGAGTTAGTTGTTTCATGCCCTTGCTAGTTTTTTTTCATCTCTGAAAGTGATGAATGAAATTAATATGGCAATAATACAAGCGGCAATGATAACGATGAATCCTCCGTCCCATTGCCATCTGTCTACTACATAACCAAAACCAATATTGGCGAAGGCAGCTCCGCCTAAGTAACCAAAAAAACCAGTGAATCCTGCTGCA
>CAMDPJ010000175.1 GCA_945903925.1 Chryseobacterium gleum | reverse complement strand
CAGTTTCAAAATTTTTGCGACCTTTTAGCTCAACGAAGTAGTAAAAGCATATTAATCTTTCATTGGTTTTAAAGGCCGAGGGTTGAATGTTTTCGTTGTGAAAAAAGTACTCTAAAACGTTAATGGGCTGATCCATTTCTTCCATGAATTCGCGGTACAAACACTCTTCAAAAGCTTCATGAAACTCTAATCCACCACCGGGGAACTTAGTCATTTTAGTGCCACCACGAAATTCATCGGTAATCAATATTTTGCCGGCGTGTAGGAGGAGTCCGTAAATGCGTAAGTTAAATTTATCGAGATGCATAGTTGAGAATTTACTCTCTAATTTAGTTTTTTAAAAAGGTAGTTGAGTAGATTAACGGAAAACATTTGAGCATGATGTTGTTTAATAGTTAGGCACTTCGTAGGGGCGTCCGTCAGCTGACAGACGCCCCTACGGATAACCATTGTTTGAGAAAACTACGACTTTCTCCCCCTTGTCATCTCTCTTTTTCCTGGCGGACCGGCAACAACCTCCACTACAAACCCCGCTTCTTTCAAGTCGCGCTTCACCTGTCCTTTGGCACAATACGTTACCAAAATTCCTCCCGGTTTTAAAGCCATGTACATTTTAGCAAACACCTCCTTGCTCCACATTTCTGGTTGTTTATCGGGTGCAAAAGCATCGAAATAAATAATATCGAATTGTTCGTGATAATCAATATCGGCAATGTCTTTCTGCAATTTGGTGAGCGTAAAATAATCGGATACAGGCACCTCCACATTCCAATTCAACACATGTATTTCGTCAAACCATTCGGGTTCGTTGAGCAAATCTCCATAGTTTAAAGCACGAAGCATTTCTGCATCAACAGGAAATTTCTCTACCCCAACATAATTCACTTTTCTGGCGGTTTTATGAGACTCTAGCATGGTAATGAATGTGTTGAGTCCGGTACCAAAACCAACCTCTAAAATGCTCACCTCCTCCTCTGTTTGGTAAAACCCTTCCTTCAAAAAAACGTGCTTGGCCTCTTGCAAAGCCCCATGAATAGAATGGTAGGTTTCATTCATATCCTCCACTCGTATAGAGTGAGAGCCATCGTGGGTTTTAATTAAAGTTCTATTCATGAAAACCAAAAATAATCAATTAAAGAGAAAAGCCTCTACAGGGTGTCGAAGATGGAAACATTTAATTAAATTGGCTCACTGAAAAAAGATTAAGTTAAAAACGAAGGCAACCCTTTGGATAAAGGTGCGTCAGCATTAATAAGCTGTATTAAATGGGTATTGTTATAGATAACGCAATAATCATACGTGGTTGCATAGATGGCGACCGACGCAGTCAGCAGCGCCTATACGAGGCATTTTACGGCAAGATGATGGCCGTATGCCGCAGGTACGCTAAAGACAATGATGAAGCACTTGATATTTTTCAGGAGGCCTTTATCAAGGTGTTCAACAATATCCACAAGTATGGTAACAAAGGCTCTTTTGAGGGTTGGATTCGCCGTATTATGGTGAATACTGCGATAGATTTTATTAGAAGAGCTAAGGCGGGCGGACAAACAGTAGAGCTTACCGACCGCCATACCGCCACCATGGGTAGCCATGATGACGACGATGAAGGCGATTCGATATTAGGCAATGTGAGTTATGATGAATTGCTAAAATGCGTGCAAAACCTATCGCCTGCATACAAGCAGGTGTTTAACTTGTATGTGGTAGACGGATATCAACATCAGGAGATTGCAGAGATGCTTAACATTAGTGTGGGCACTTCTAAATCGAACCTGGCAAAAGCGAAAATGAATTTGAGAAAATTTTTAAGTGAGAAAATGGCTGTGGCAAACGGCAGATAAAATGGCATCGAACGACGACATAAAAAATATTTTAGATGGAGAGGAAATCCCTTTCAATCGACAGCATTGGGAGCAATTGAAAGCAAGATTAGACTCTTCTGCGCCTTCCCCTTTTGAGGAGAAGGCTAAAGATGTTTTGGGCAATGGTGAAGTGGTGATGCCTGCTGGCGCATGGGATTTATTCGAACAAAAAATGAATGCGTCTTCTACTCCATTTGAACAAGCTGCCAAAGAAAAATTAGAATCGGGTTCTGTTGCTTACAACAGCAAGCATTGGAATGATATCAGCGAACGCTTAAACGAAACAACAAGTCCGTTCGACAAAAAAGCAAGCGAAATATTAAACAGCAACGAAGCTTCATTCAATGCCAATCATTGGCAACAAATGGACGCCATGTTAAATGAAGAAAGCAACAACAAAGGTGGTTTCTTCACTTGGAAAAAAATGGCGGCTGCGGCGGCAGTTCTATTCTTAAGCTGGGCAACGTACGCTTTAATCAACAACACTTTCGAAAATAAAACGGCCCAAGAAAATAATAGTACAGAACAAAATTCTTCTGCTATTAATCATAGTGGAGATAGCCAAGAAGGCATTAAAGAAAGTGCAGTTGCAAATGCTGCTGCAGCAAACAAATCAACAAAAGAAAACAATGCTGCATCAACACCTAATTTCATCAACGACCAACAAGAAAACAAAAACAGCATTGAAGTAACGAAAAGTAAAAGACCAAAAAATAAAAAGAAACAACACAGCGAAGAAATTTTTATTGCCGATGTTAATCTGCGTAGAGATGAAAATAATTTAATTGAAGACAACTCTATACTTCCTGCTATCGCTGCAAGCCACAAGAACACCAGCATTCACAATGATTTATTGGGTTCAGTAGAAAAAGCCAATCTTGCTCCCGATTTCAGCGCACAACCATTTAAATATTTAGCTCTTCCATCAAGCTTGCCTTCTTCTTTCTTAAGTAATCTTTGGGATAACCCTGCTGTTGCCGGATGCGAAAAGAATTTAGCTGTTAAAGTGATGTACAATAGTTTGTGGAATGATAAAGTATTGAGAGGCATGACCGACAAAAAAATGATGCTTGATAATCCAACCAACTATTATGTTTCTGCCGATGCCGCTGTGGGTAATAAAAACCAGTTTGGCGTGGGCGCTTACTATCAGCGAAACAACAACAACAACTGGCAAAGCAACAACATCAACATCTCTGCTTCTTACAACAAAATGCTGTCTAAATTCACCTTACTAAAATTGGGTGTTGGTGCTACCTATTGCGATAATTCGGTAAACACAAGCAACATTAGCTTTTGGGAAAAAAGCACCACAGGCGGCTTACTTTCTACCGAAGATGCTGCGATTGAAAATCCAGAAAGATACATAAACTACAGTGCTGGTGCTTGGCTAGCGCATCCGCTTTATTTTGCTGGTATATCAGTGAACAATTTAGCGCAAAACACTTTTACCAAACATCCCGAATTAGAAATCACCAGCAATGTTACGGGTGGTGTAAATATTCCTTTCAGCAAAAAAACAACAGCTACGATTTATGCGCAGCGACAAAAAAATATTGTGGCCGTTTGGACTGCCGGAGCGGTGATGAGTTTCAACAACAAAGTATTCGCCGGACTATCAGTAGAAAACTCAAACTATGCAGCAGTCACTGTTGGAATGAACATTGCCGATCGCTTAAGAATACATTTTAACGGCGGCATGCTAGCCAAAGAAGAAAGTTTGTATTTGGGCGCAGAAAAAGAAGGATTCATTCAAGGTGGAATTAGATATTTAATCACCAATAACAAAAAGCAAAATAGCTACTAATGAAAAAATTATTTTTCTATACGGTTATTTTATTGGCTTTTGCCTCTTGCGGAGAGCGCGAAATTGGCGATACTGCGCTTATTAAAGACGACCCAGATTTCACACCTACCACCATTCAAATTGATATTGAAGCAGGGTCACCTGATTCTACACAAAATTGCTATTACGAAAACAATGCTGCGCAATTGAATTACAAAAGTGCGTACGATACTATTTGTTGGTATAAAAGAAACAATTTACAGTGGTTAGAACTTTCTAAAAATTCTGCTATTACCATTGCGCAATCGGGAGTATATGCTGCGAGAATAGTTAAAAATAATATAACGCTATACCGTAAAATAGCGATGTACACTTGTGCGTGCAACATTGACAATATCCCCGATGCTTTTACACCCAACAACGACGGTGTTTTCGATACCTGGGCGCCACAAGGCAGCGGATTAAAGTCTGTTCACTTCACGATCTATTCAATGAACAGCAGCGTGCTTTTCGAAAGCCATGACATTGGTAAAGGATGGGATGGCACCTACGATGGAAAAGCCGTGCCCAACAACACCTACAAATACGAAATTACCGGCACACTGCGCAATGGTAAAATGTTTGAGTATAGAGGAACGTTGACGTTGAAGAGGTAACTATTTCTTCTTCGCCACAACTTTCTTCGCCACAACTTTCTTTTTCTTATCCACAAAAATATCGGCAAAATCTTCGCTCATGGCAGCAATTCCATTGTTTAGCACCATAGCCCACTGGTCGCTTAAATGACGTAAATCTTTTTCGTAAAAACGATGTTGTTTTATTTTGAATGACCCTGTTTCGTAAACAAAAATATCTATAGGATAACCTACGTCATTGGCACAAACACGCGTAGAATCGAAAGAGAGTAAACCTGTTTTTAAAGCAAATGGAATTCCCACCTCCTTGGTAATAGAACGATTTAAAATTGGTTTACCATAGCCCGAATTTCCAATGATATAAAACGGAGTGGCTCCACCAATTTCAATCCAGTTTCCTTCGGGATAAATCAAATATAGTTTCACATCGGTATCGCCTTCCATTTGGCCGCCAATAAGCGTATGAATATTAAAATTCAACCCAGCCTCATGCAACGAAACTTTATCTTCTTTAGCGACGATTTTAATTTGCTTGCTGAATAGATTTACTACTTTGTACAATTTATCCATAGGCTCTTCTTTAGCCTCCAAAACTTCCTTAAAATAAGTAAGCGCTTTATCGCGCACAGAGCGCAATCCAGAGGTCATTAAGAATAAAGAATTCTTTCCATCTTCATACGTGAAGAGTTTTTTCGCCATGGTAGTTTCTGTGCCAGAAGTAATGCGTGTATCGGCAATTCCTACTATACCTTCTTTCAATTTAATTCCTAAACAGTATGTCATCTTTTATTGTATTTGTTGAACTTTAACTTGATAATT
>CAMDPJ010000174.1 GCA_945903925.1 Chryseobacterium gleum | reverse complement strand
TTTAAACTCTTTTGAGAACATTCCATCTTTTGAAGCAACTGCTATCCAAACCAAACCAACAGGTTTCTCTGCAGAACCTCCGCTGGGACCAGCTATGCCCGATGTTGCCATGGCAAAATCACTGTTCAAATTTTTTAGAGCACCCAAGGCCATTTGTTCTACAACAGCTTTGCTTACTGCTCCCTCACTTTGCAAAGCTGAATTTTCAACGCCCAATTGATTTATCTTGATTTCATTGGCATAAGAAACCACTGCACCTTTAAAATAGGCCGAACTTCCTGCCACTGAAGTAATCAAATGACTGATGTATCCACCAGTGCAGCTTTCGGCAACAGCCAATGTTTTTCCTTTTGCTTTTAAAATTCTACCTAACACAACTGGCAAAGTATCGGTATCAAAACCGTAAACATAATCGCCAACGCGCTCTACAATTTTATTTAAAAAAGTATTCAATTCACTTTCCTTTGCTTCGCCATAAGCCGATAAACGCAAACGCACTTGCGCTGGTGCTGGCAAATACGCTAACTTGATATATGAAGGCAATTCGTTCTCAATATCTTCAATTTTTTCGGCCAACCACGATTCGCCAATTCCTTGTGTACAAATGGTTTTATGGAAAATAGTGATATTGTTTTCTTTTTGAATAGAAGGCAATATTTCATCGCTCATCATGCCCTTCATTTCATAAGGAACACCAGGCATAGAAATTACCGATTTGCCATTTTGTTGAAACCACATTCCCGCTGCCGTTCCATTTTTATTCAACACAATTCTAGCCTTTGATGGCAGCATAGCTTGCTGAATATTCATAGGATTCACGGCTCTGCCGTAAGCTTTAAACATTCGCTCAATATTGTCTAAAGAAGGTTGATGATTTACCAAAACATCATCAAAATAAGCTGTAAGCGTATGTTTAGTGATATCGTCTTTTGTGGGACCGAGTCCGCCAGTGATAAAAATATAATCTACTTTTTGCAATAACCTATCTAAGGTTGAACGAATAGCGGCAACATCATCGGCAACGCTAATGCGCTCCTCCACTTTAATTCCAATGAAATTAAGTTGTTGTGCAATCCATGATGAATTGGTGTCAATGACTTGTCCGATCAAAAGTTCATCACCAATAGTAACAATAGCAGAAATCATACTGCAAGATTAGTTATTTGCAGTATGATTTAAAACTAGAAAGATGCTTTTATTTCGCTTCTTCTTTTCTTTTATTGTCCACCAACACTCTTATCGCTTGAAAGCGCAAATACAGAAAGAATTAGCAGAAAAGCGGCAATACCTAAATTGTAATAAGTTGCTGTCATACAATATTATTTAGTAGGTTTTAAGGCTAAAGTAAGCGATAAAAAAGTACCCACAACGGTTAACAAAAACATAGAACCTGTTAACAAAGGGTTATGAATATCGGCATTTAAAAAAGCCAATCTAAACGTTGCTGCGATTACAAATAATAAAATCACTGTAGCTATAAATGAATTTTTATTGATAGTGAATTATTTTACCCAAAATTGAGATATTTGGCTCTAAAGAGAAATGAGATGGGTCATAGTAGAAACTGATTTACATCAAATCGCAAAATTTGAAGTTGAATAAAAATGCTAGTTTAGCACCATGCCCACTTTCACCGCCATAGATTTTGAAACTGCTAACCAAAAAGGATCAAGTATTTGCCAGGTTGGATTGGTGCGTTATGAAGATGGTGAGATTGTAAAAACAATAAATCAACTGATTCGTCCGCCTGATAATTTTTACTCGTACCAGAACATTTGCGTGCATGGCATCACACCTCAAGATACAGCTAATGCTCCAACGTTCGAAGAAGTTTGGGGAAAAATAAAACCATTTATTGAAGGAGAAATATTGGTAGCACACAACGCCTCTTTCGATTGCGGATGCTTGAAAAAAACTTTAGAATTTTACGATTTAGCAGAAGTAAAATATAGAAAAGAATGCACCTACAAAATCTACAAAAAAGGATTGGCAAAGGTGTGTGAAGACGAGAATATAAAACTAAAACATCACGATGCATTAAGCGATGCTATGGCGTGTGCAGAATTGTTTAGAAGACATTTGGTAAAAGGGAAGTTGTTTTAAGATTTCATTTACCCAGTGCGTCCTTGCGAGAATTTTGTACTGAAAATTGAAGCAATCTCATTTTTTAGTTTTTATTTTGCACCAACTAACTAAACTAATTTTATGGAAAAAGGTGGCTGGGTTTATATCCTAACGAATAAATACAATAATGTCTTGTGCACTGGTGTAACAGCAAATTTAAGAAATAAAGTTCACGAACATAAAACCAAACATGATATTACTTCTTTTACTGCAAAATACAATGTAGACAAGCTGGTTTATTTTGAATTTCTCGATACCATTGTAGAAGCTATTGAAATGGAGAAAAAGATTAAAGGAGGTTCTCGAGCAAAGAAAATTCAACTAATCGAAACAATGAACAGTCAATGGCTAGAGCTTTTTCAGAAAATATGGAAGTATGATAAGATTGCTTCAATTTTGAGTACAAAATTCTCGCAAGGACGCACTGAGTATAAAAAAATAGTCAATAAATCACTCCTATTTTCCTTACCTTTCCAATATGAGTTTCAACTCTCAAATATTAATCGACATCATTAAAACGCCCATGCCTTATGGCAAATACAAAGACCGTAAGATTTGCGATTTACCCATTCATTATTTAGAATGGTTTGGTCGACAAGGTTTCCCGAAAAACAAATTAGGTGTGATGCTGGAAACCATTTATGAAATAAAGTTGAATGGCTTGGAGGATTTATTGAAGCCCTTGAAATAATTACACAGCTCTAAAACAATTTTTTTCTACCATCGCCAAGCAAATATTGCGTAAAAATATTTTTCCTTTTGAGGTCACCGATAATGAATAATGATTTAATTCGATTAATCCATCGTGCTCCAAATCATGTAAACGTTTAATGATTCCGTATTCGCGCATCATCAACTTTAGCTTTTCTATCATAAACAGCATGTAAAGCAAAGGCATCAGAGCAAATGCAGAAAACAACAGCGTTCCTATTACCAGCGCTATTATTTACAATGCGCTACCAGAAGAAAACCTAATACTCCTTCACCGCATCAATAAAACATCTCACTGAATCTGGATTGGTATCGGGATATAATCCGTGACCCAAGTTTGCAATGTGTCGAGAACCTTTAAATTGATCCAACATTTGATGTGTTTGCTTTTTAATCTCAGCAAAGGTTCCATACAATGCACAAGGATCTAAATTGCCTTGCAAAGTTTTGTTGGCGCCAATCAATTTGCGTGATTCGGCAATGTCCATATTCCAATCTAAACCTATAGTGTTGCAATTCAATTTACCCATTTCTTCGCGGGCGAAAAATGCGCCTTTAGCGAAAGCGGTAACAGGTACTTCGGTAATTGCATCACAAATTTTAGAGATATATTTTAAAGAAAATTCGCGGTATTGCGCAGGAGATAAAATTCCAGCCCAGCTATCAAAAATCTGCACCATATCTGCTCCGGCAGCAATTTGTGCTTTTAGATATAAGATGGTTGATTGTGTAATTTTTTCTAATAAGTTGTGCGATAAAACAGCATCGGTATACAACATCTTTTTCGCCTTCGAAAAAGTCTTGCTTCCACTTCCTTCTATCATGTAAGAGAAGATAGTCCAAGGTGCACCAGCAAAGCCGATAATCGGCACTCTACCGTTCAATTCTTTTTTGGTAATTTTTATAGCATCAATAGTGTACGCCAATTTCTCATAAGGATTAGGAATAATTAGCGCATCAACATCTTTTTGGGTAGAGATGGTTTTTTCGAACCACGGACCTTTCTTTTCTATCATTTGGTATTCTAAGCCCATAGCCTCTGGAATCACCAAAATATCTGAGAAGATAATAGCAGCATCAACGCCTAACAAATCGACGGGTTGAATAGTAACTTCGGCAGCGCGTTCGGGAGTTTCCACCAATTCTTTAAAGCCCGATAATTTTTCTCGAACATCACGGTATTCTTTAAGAATTCTGCCAGCCTGGCGCATTAGCCATACGGGAGTTCTATCTACAGCTTCGCCCTTTGCGGCTTTAAGTATTAAATCGTTTTGAAGAGTCATGCATTTGAATTTAGCACGGCAAAAATGAAGAATTAATTCGGCTTATTCGTCAGGATTGAGTAAAATCACATTCTATCAAAAAAGATAGTCGCCTTTACTTTGCATGAATCGGTGTATTCGTAGCTCCACACCATTTGATTGCTTTCCATTTGTTCAACATCGAAAACGATGGTAGAATCGCTGTGTGAACCAGATAATTTTAATTTTTTACAATCGGTAAACTCCCATTTATCTAGAACAGAAACTTTTTCATCCATCCTCAACTGAAGCGTGCCATCTTTAAAAACAACCATATTGTCTTGAAAAAGAGTATTGGTAATAAAAGCAGGGATACAGGCATGTTCGTGCTGAATTCTTTGCAAACGCCAGTTTTCTAAAACGTTGCAATTGTTGTATTTAACACAATAAGAATCTTTATTGATTTTATCGCAAGCATCGGTTTCAGTGCACGCAGCGAAAAAAATCACATTAAGAAGTAGTATGTACAAAAATATCTTTTGCATAAAATGTTAAGCGGGTATGAAAATATGAAAAATATGTAAAGATTTCATGTATCGTTTAAAATTTGCGTGTTTTAACCTAGAATGTTCATAAACTCGCCAATTTGTTTTCCTACAGCACCTTCGGGCTTTCTTAAATTTTTGGCTATTTCTTTAGGGTCAGTCATTTGTCGGTGCTTTATCTTTCCTCTAAGATAAAAAAGGATTAATATTGCACATATAGTTTTATAAATACTTTTTTATGACGAAGCTTACAACCCTTTCATCTTGGAAAAATTTACAAGCACATTTTGCGGCTATTGAGAAAACTCAAATGCGCGATTTGTTTAAGGCAGATGAGAAAAGATTTGAAAAATTCTCACTTCAGTTTAACGATATTTTGCTTGATTATTCTAAGAACAGAATAACAGAAGAGACACTTTCATTGCTATTGAACTTAGCCAAAGAGCGCAACTTAAAAGAAGCCATCGAGGCAATGTTCGCGGGAG
>CAMDPJ010000173.1 GCA_945903925.1 Chryseobacterium gleum | reverse complement strand
ACACGAATCTAAATTCCAATTGATTGCCAAAAATGTAGAAATGGGCCATCATGGTGAGGAAGAAGAAGAGTCCGAAAACCCCAAAACTCACCCAAAAAGTAATGTACTGATTGTGTGTATGCAAACGATGTTCTTTGTCTAAAGGAGATGCATTGATATCGTATTGTTTGTTAAAGGCGTCTTGCACATCGCCAGTGCCTACACCTGTTAGTGGATAGGTCTCTACTATGTCGAGTCCTGTTTTCCAAAATACAAACCTTTGTGTTAATGAGTTTCCGCCGGGAGAAGGATTGGCAATATAAGCGTCTGTTTCCCAAAGTAGTTCACGAATTCTTTTACGCACCGGATTCATGCGCGCATTGCTTGCGTTGGCCTCGCCGGCCTCTATGAAGGCAATATCTTCTGCACTTAGTTTTTGCACTCCTGCGGCATCTTTTTTATATCCTAGCGAAGTTAAATACCTAATTAAAACGCCTTCCAAATACTGTTCTTCTTTTGAATTGGCTGAGGTGAATTTTTTAGCGCTTATTTTGTTCCACTCTTCGTGCAATTCTTTGTGGCATATATAGCGGTGAATGTAGTATCCATTTTCCTTGGCAGTATTCAGTTCGTTGTTAAAATATTCGTTGCCCTGAGCTGTTTTTTGTAAAGAAGCCATTCTGTCGTCTTTGGCGATGAAAATATCTTTGGCTTCATGCATAATAAAAAAGCCTACCACAGTGGCTAAAACACTCGAGATATATAAAATTTTAGCACCATCTTTTTTGTAACGCCAGCCCATTAATTTCATAAAGAGAGGCAAGCCAATAATGAGTAAAATGCCAATGCCAGTAATGGCTTCCATGATAATGAGATGTAAAGTTAGGGTGATGGTAATGGGTAGTGCTAGCCAAAACGACACAAATTTTTCTTTGTAGCCAAAAACCAAAAGAATGATGACAAAGACAGCCATTAAACTAAAGCGAATGTGAGAAACAAAAGGAGATAGATTTCGATAATTGGCTATTTTTTGGATGTAGTTCCATGCGCCCAAAAAATACATGCTAATGCCAATAATAGCAACAGAAAGAACGGCTGCAATAAAGATGCCTATCACCCAACACAATTCCTTACGCGTGGGTTTAGGCATAGAAGCCAATATAAAAGGAACTACAAAAAGGGGAGCCTTAATGACGATATCGCGCCAGGCGTAGGCTAAGTTTTCGGTGTTGTAAAGAAATGCAAAATGCAGAAGTAGTAGGGCTGGAAACCACCACAATATTCTGTTGTGAATGAGCAGTTCTTTTTTTTCTTTATAGTTGGTGTGCAGCAGCCAGGCCAGGCATAGTATAATTTGAGAAAGCGTGATAAAAGTTTTCGACAATGGCAATGAAGCAGCGAATAGGCACAACCCCAAAATGTATAAATATTTGCTAGCTTTTGAACTCGTCATGTTAGGTATTATTTTGCCGAAGGATTTAAAAGACTATTGTATTTTTCTTGAGCTTGTAAAATTTCCACTGCTTTTTCGATAAACTTATCGTTCGACAAAGCCGATTCAGCTCTACCTTTCTGGTAATAATATCTGCTGGCAATCTCTTCTTTAAGCATTTGTTTTATTTCTTCTTTAAAGAGCAATAAATCGCTATTTTTTTGTGCTTGTAGTTTTTTGTGTAGCGCTTCGTATTCTTCTTTAACAGCATCTATATATTTTTCGTCACCTGCCGTTTTTTTAAACTCGGTTAGAAGTTTGTTGCTGTTGGTATTGTAGCTGTAGTCTTTGTCTTTTAAATAGGCTACAAATTCGTTAAACAGTTCATCGCTAACTTTAAATTCTTTAGCTGCAGCAAGGCTTTCGTGTGATGCGCGATAATCGGTAGCGAAATTAAAAATGTGATTTTTTTCAATCAAGGCGCCCAAAACCGGATTGCTTTTTTCTTTTTCTATTTCAATATCAGGCTTAATGCCATCACCATCAATGACCTCTCTGCCATTTTTGGTTCTGAAGGTAGTTTTCAGTGAGTCGGCAATTTTTACTGCTTTACCTTTGTCGTCGCGATGACCGTAATCTATCTTTTGAATACATCTTCCGCTTGGGGTGTAATATTTAGCGATAGTTACTTTTAACATAGCGTTGTAGCTGAGGTTGTAGGTTCCTTGCACCAATCCTTTGCCGAAAGTTTTTTGTCCGATAATAACCGCCCTATCTAAATCTTGCAAACTTCCACTAACGATTTCCGATGCTGAAGCAGAGCCACCATCTACTAGTACCGTGAGTGGGAGGCGAGTGTGGATGGGTGAATTTAAAGTCTTTCTAACTTCAGAAGTGTTTTTGTATTTTCCTTTGGTTTCCACCACGGTAGTTCCTTTATCCACGAAATAATTAACAATGTCTATTGATTCGCGAAGCAGTCCGCCTGGATTACCACGTAAGTCGAAAATCAACCCTTTCAATTCATTGCTTTTCGATAAATCTTGCAAAGCTTCACGCACTTCTTTACCAGCCTTTTCAGTAAAACTTGTAAGTTTAATGTATCCAATTCCTTTATCTAGCATAGCGTAATACGGAACCGATTTCACTTGAATTTCTTCTCGTGTAATTTCAAAATCCATTTCTTTTCCCTGACGTTCAATTTTCAGTTTCACTTTGCTACCAGGTTCGCCTTTTAGTATTTTGCTGAGGTCGCTTACATTTTTTCCTTTGGCTGAAACAGCGTTAATTTCCAATATTTTGTCGCCAGCGCGTAAACCCGATTTGTAGGCTGGGAAACCTTCGTACGGTTCAGAAATAACACAGTAATCACCAATTTTATGCACGGTAGAACCAATGCCACCGTATTGTCCGGTTTGCATAAATTTATAATCTTCAATTTCCGATTCGGGATAATAATTGGTGTAAGGATCGAGTGATTCCAGCATGGCATCGATCCCTGTTTTCATGAGTTTGCCTGGGTCGGTTTCATCCACATAACGGGTGTTGAGTTCGCGGTAGAGAGAGGCGAAAACATCGAGGTTTTTTGATAATTCAAATTGGTCGGTGTTGTTTGTAAAAGCAACTGTAATCAACATTACTGCTGCCGACACCACTAAAAATATTTTTCTTTTCATATTTTGTCTTTTAACTTTTATCTTTTTACTTTCTACGGCACTGGGTCAAAACCTTTTCCTCCCCAAGGGTGACAACTACAAATTCTTTTTGTGCCCAGCCAACCTCCCTTTAAAACGCCATGTTTGTTTAAAGCTTCAATGGCGTAAGCAGAGCAAGTGGGCTCGTAACGGCATTTTGCACCTAAGTAGGGCGAAATCATACCTTGATACAAACGCACCATTCCAATCAATATTTTGATTACGATTTTACGCAATAGTTTCATTGAGTTGGCCGATTAATTTAATCAATTTTTCTTCAAGTACTTCTGCCGATATATCTTCTTTGGCTGTGTAAATCAATAAAAGCGCAATTTTCAGTTCTTTTTTTTCTAGTGCAGCATACAACGCCGATTTATTTTTTCTGTATGCTTCTCTAATTTTTCTTTTGATGTAATTGCGGTCGTGCGCTCTTTTGAAAGATCTTTTTGGAACAGTAATACACAATTGAACTGGAGAGGAAGAAAGCAAATCTTCTTTTAACCACAAAGCTTTGTAAGGATAACAAGGAACAACACTGCCTTTTTCAAAGAGTTGAGTAATGATTTTTCTACTCGTTAATTTCTCACTCTTTTTAAAAGTAAATTTCTCCATGATTCAATATTACCAATTTTTCTCGTAGGGGCGAGCTGCGCTCGCCCTTTTTATTTATGTAGGATGGGCGAGCGCAGTTCATCGAAATCTTTTCTTGTCCCGATTCTCGGGATTCAGCTTCTCATCTGTGAGAAAAGGTTCACGCTATCGTCTAAATTTGTCCCGCAGATCTCGCTGATTCCCGCATATTTTTTGGTAGAGACTGCTTGAAGCTGTCTTAAAATAGAGAAGCTTCCATTTCATTTTTAAACATAAAACATTATCTTCGATTCAATGCAAAACGCACCGCAAAATATTTTTTCTTTTATCCTTTTCTTCATCGCGAAAAAAGGATGTAATAGTTCTTTGATAAAATAGTAATATACCTACCCTCCGCATTACCATGAATTTGGTATGGAGATGAATGGCCGTGGTTTCTCTGGTTCATATCGCTTCGGATACCAAGGCTCAGAGAAGGATAATGAAGTTTCTGGAGATGGAAATTCTTATACCACTGAATTTAGACAGTTAGACCCACGATTGGGAAGATGGTTTAGTGTTGACCCGATAGAGTCTTCTTATCCATATATAACTCCATATGCGTCTATGCATAATAATCCGATTAACTTGACTGACGTGAGGGGATTAGGACCAGATGGTGATGGTGTAGCAGTTGCAACTACAAATGATGGATTAGCAAAAGCTGACCCTGCAGGGAATCCAGTTGTTTTTAATCCTGCTGAAGTAAAAGAGATAGCACTCGTAACAACTTCAGGTACTTTTACTTTAAAAGATGGAACTACAACATATGTAGCGGAAGGTTCTGTTTTAGGGTATTGGGATAAAGATGATAAGTTTCATAGTGCAACATATCAAAAAAATTCTGATGGAGATAATTATTTCGTAGGTTATGGTTCTGAAAAAGGAACAAGCGGAGTGAAGTCATCCCCTAGCGGTGCTTATTTTGTCGGAGGTGTTCCAGAAAATTTTAAAGGAGAAAGTACAAAAGTTGCCTGTGGTAATGTGGAAAGAGAATCTGCAATGGGAGATGATTTTAAAGGAGATCCGATTCAAGTGCCAGGGCTAAATGAAGCTGAAGTCTTGGGAGATATAGGTGATGCTTTTGGGGGAGGAGCTAATAATATTTTATTGGATAGAGCTTCTTACTGGTCTAATAAAACAGATATTTTCAAATCAAATAAGGAAATAACTGTTAAATTGCCTCAAGGGAGATTTGATATTAAAGCAAAGAATTTGAATAAAGTAAGGGTTGTAGGTAAAACGTTAATGGTTGTAGGGGTAGTAACTACTGTACTTGATGCTGGTATCGACATGTATAATGGAAAATCAAAAAGTAGTGCCGCTAAGATTGCGGTAATGACGACAGCTTTATCTGTTGCTGCTTTTGTTCCCGGGGTTGGATG
>CAMDPJ010000172.1 GCA_945903925.1 Chryseobacterium gleum | reverse complement strand
TTTCACCGTTGATTTGAACGGCATCTAAAACATCTGATAAATACAAAGTGTACACGCCCACCGTAGCCAATTCCTTTTGGGATGGGTCGTTATTGGCTGCAAAAGGAGAACAGCCCGTAAAAACAGTAAGGCAACCGGCATACGCCAGTTGCCGCACTATATTAAAGAAATTATTGTTATTTCTGTTTAAGCAATACATTAAATTCTTCGTTATTTACCGCTACTGGATATTTCGCACGCAGTTCTTTAATCCAGTTTTCTTCTAAATAATTTTGGTAAGCAGAAGTAATGATACCTCGTGCTTCCTCTATTTTCTTAGGTGAAGGAGGAAGTATCTCATCTATCTTAAATACATAATACATCTTGGCATTTTCTACTGCATCGCTTATCCCTTTTTTCCAATAGAAAGAAGCTAAAGCGGGGTAATCATCTTTGCTGTAGGCACCTTGTAAAACGCGCACATTTAATTGAGAGCTTTTGTTTACCATCTCTAAAACCTGAGGAAGTGAATTTCCTCTATCCAATAAAACCTTTACTTGTTTTGCCACATCAGCATTGATACAAATGTACACCTCACCCTTAATTCTGTCAGTCCACATCCATTTGTCTTTGTAGGCATTGTAAAACTCTTTTAGTCCGGTTGTGTCTTTGCTGGCTTTCGACCAAACTTTAGAATCTGTAATTTCAAACTTCAGCATGCCGTCTCTGTACTCTTTCATGGTAGCTTTAAATGCAGGATAATTTTGCTCTAATTTTTTATTTTCAAACTCAAACACTTTTTCGTGTTTAAAATTATCGTAATACTGATTTACCAATTGCTTATAGCCAGTATTTTTGCGCACACCTTCATGCGTGTAAATATAATCGGCAAAATCTTTTTGTGTATATTTCATTTTACCAATTTGCATCAAAGGTTTATTCAATTCAAGGTTCGCAGGAATTTTCCAAGAGCCCATCACCAAACTAGAATCGGTAATATCATAAATCTTTTTTAGGTTTTTAGGGAATTCTTTGAATCCGTTTTTCTTCATGATTCTGCTGTACACCACATCTTTACTCAAATTACTTCTGTCGTTTTTAGCGATAGATTTTTTCAACTCACCTTGCATCTTTTCGAAACTCTCCATCCCTTTTTTATCCACTAATTTAATGATATGCCAGCCGTAATCGGTTTTGGTAGGTTTAGAAATTTCACCTATTTCTTTCAAGGCAAAAGAAGCCTCTTCAAATTCTTTAGGAAATTTGTTTGGTCCGAAATACCCCAAATCACCTCCTTTTTGAGCCGTTTGATAATCTTCTGAAATACGCACCATATCTTCCCAGGTGGAACCCGATTGAAGCTTGCTGTATATTTCGTTAATTCTTTCTTCGGCATTTTTATTCTCTTCGGCAGCACCGTTCTCTTTTACGCGAACCATAATGTGCGCCACTTTAACTTCGCCTACCGACGGACGTTTAGCGCGTACCTTAATAATATGGTAACCAAATTTTGTTCTTACAGGTTTAGAAACTTGATTTACAGTAGTATTGTATGCTGCACTTTCAAAAGTATAAACCATTCTTAAAGCAGAAAAGAAACCTAAATCACCACCATTTTGTTTAGCCGAAGGATCTTCAGAATTGTCTTTCGCTAACTTTGCAAAATCTTCACCTGCCTTAGCGCGATTCATTAAATCTAAAGCTTTTTTGTAGGCTTTCAAAGTATCGTCGGGCATATCGTCGGGGCGGCTCAAAATTAAAATATGGCTCGCATGCACATCGTATTTCATTCTTTCGTAAGCCTCTTTCAACAAATCTTCACTCACACTTTTATCGGTTAAATAAGATTCGGCTAATTGATTTCTGTAGCCAGCCAATTCATCTTTAAACTTTTTGGTAGTATCAATTCCTAAACTCTCTGCTTCTTTCACGATGAGTCGGAATTTAGTGTACAAATCCAAATATTCCTTCATAGATTCTTCCTTCGTTTTAGAAGTATCTTGAAAAGATGATTTTTTGTTGTACATCTGTAAAAACTCAGCAGAAGTGATTTGCTGGTCTCCAATTTTGATTAGGTTTTGTGCATTAAGATAAGCTGCACTAAGCAGCAAAGCAGATACTATTAACTTCTTCATTGTCAGTTTAGGTTTTAAATTTTACTTACTGCTGTAGTTAGGAGCCTCACGAGTGATTGCCACATCGTGTGGGTGACTCTCACGCATACCAGCAGCGGTGATTCGTATAAATGTACTCTTTTTTAACGATTTTATATCAGGTGCTCCAACATAACCCATTCCCGCTCTCAACCCACCAATAATTTGATACATTACTTCCGATAAAGTTCCTTTGTAAGGCACTCTACCTGCTACACCTTCGGGAACCAATTTCTTGGAATCGCTTTGGTTGTCTTGAAAATAACGATCTTTTGAACCCGATTCCATAGCTTCAATTGAACCCATTCCTCTGTAGCTCTTAAATTTTCTGCCTTCAAAAAGAATGGTTTCACCTGGCGACTCATCTGTACCAGCAAACAACGAACCTGCCATCACCACATCTGCTCCAGCTGCTAAAGCTTTCACAAAGTCTCCTGTGTATTTAATACCACCATCGGCAATTAATGAAACGCCAGTTCCTTTCAATCCTTCGGCAACATCTTGAACGGCTGTTAACTGAGGTACGCCAACTCCAGCAATGATACGGGTGGTACAAATTGAGCCCGGACCGATACCCACCTTCACTGCGTCCACTCCGGCTTTCGCCAAGTCTTTAGCTGCCTGAGCTGTAACGATATTACCTGCAACAATTTGTAAATCTTTGTATTTCTTGCGAACGGCTTTCACCATTTCTATAACACCTTTTGAATGCCCGTGAGCTGAATCTATCACCACAGCATCAACTCCAGCAGCCACCAAAGCATCTACGCGCTCCATGGTATCTAAAGTAACACCAACGGCTGCCGCAACGCGCAAACGGCCCAACTTATCTTTGCAGGCATTCGGTCTCAATTTAATCTTGATAATATCTTTGTAAGTAATTAACCCAATTAGTTTGTTTTTAGCTCCAACTACAGGTAATTTCTCAATTCTATGTTTTTGTAAAATCGCTTCGGCCAAAGAGAAATCGGTTTTTTCATCAGCAGTGATTACTGTTTTAGTCATCACTTTTGAAATATCTTTTGATTTGTCTTTTTCGAAACGTAAATCTCGGCTGGTAACTATACCCACCAACTCATTGTCTTTGTTAACCACCGGAATACCGCCAATACCGTACTCGCTCATCAAGCGAAAAGCATCGGCCACCTTAGCGGTGTTCGGCACAGTAACGGGGTCGAGAATCATACCGTTCTCGGCTCTTTTTACTTTACGCACCTCATCGGCTTGTTTTTTAACCGACATGTTTTTGTGAATCACCCCAATACCACCCTCTTGGGCCATAGCAATAGCCATAGCTGATTCGGTAACGGTATCCATCGCTGCGCTAACCACGGGGGTTCTAAGCACTATACTTCGGGTAAATTTAGAAGACAAATTAATGTCGGCTTCTCTTGGAAGCACTTCAGAATAAGCAGGTACCAACAATACATCATCGTAGGTTAAACCTTCTTCAATCGAGTTTTTGATAGTTTTTGCCATGTGCAACTAAATAAGTTGCTAGCGAATTTAGTAAAAAAAGTGAGAGAAAAAAGATTAAGTTTTTTATAAAACTGATCTTTGGTGGGTTTTATAAAATGTAAAATAAGCAACGGAAACAGATACTGCAAACAGTTTCATATCGGTTTGCTGAAAAAGCGAGCAAAATATATTTTTCCATTTTCTTTTTATATTCGCCTCCCCTAATTAAATTTACAATTCATGGAAACAAACAGTAACGATGCTTTTGCATTGGCATCGCGATTAATAAATCACAGCAACAAAAACATCTTCTTAACCGGGAAAGCGGGAACAGGTAAAACTACTTTCTTGAAATATATTCAAGAAAATACGCACAAAAAAACAGTAGTCGTTGCTCCTACTGGTATCGCAGCCATTAATGCTGGCGGAGTAACCATTCACTCTTTTTTTCAATTGCCTTTTGGTTCTTTTGTGCCCGATAAAAATCAAAACCACCAGCGTTTTAGCACTCCCGCTACCCTATTTAAAAACCTACATATTGCAGGCGTAAAAAGAAAAATAATGCTGGAGCTCGAACTGCTCATCATTGACGAGGTGAGTATGTGTCGTGCCGACATTTTAGATGAAATAGATTTGGTGTTGCGCTTTATTCGCCGGAAATCAACTGTTCCTTTTGGTGGAGTGCAAGTGCTATTCATTGGCGATTTGTTACAGCTTCCTCCCATTGTGAAAGACGAAGAATGGGTGGTGCTAAAAAATTATTACAAAAGCGCCTACTTTTTCGATGCTCAAGTTTTACAAAAAGAGAAACCTGTGTTTATTGAATTGGAAAAGGTGTACCGGCAAGAGGACGAAACTTTTATTCACCTCCTCAACAATTTACGCCACAACACAGTGAGCGAAAACGATGTTAAACTGCTCAACCAGCATTACAAACCGCAACACGTTTCTACCGATAGCGACAACATCATCACCATCACCACACACAATTACAAAGCCGATAAAATAAACAAAGAACATTTAGATTCATTGCCAGGCGCTGCTTTTGTTTTTAATGCCGAGGTGCATGGCGAGTTTAGCGAAATGGCCTACCCAATTGAAAAAGAATTAGAACTTAAAAAAGGCGCGCAAATCATGTTCATCAAAAATGATACGCAGGGCAAAAGGTTTTTCAATGGTAAAATTGCCAAAGTATTTTCTGTAGATAAAAAAGAAATCAAAATACAGTTCGATGATGCTGCAGAACTGCTCACTTTGGAAAAACAAATTTGGGAAAACACGAAATACACTATTAACGAAACAACCAACGAGATTGTAGAAAAACTGGTGGGTACTTTTACGCACTACCCTATAAAATTGGCTTGGGCGATAACGGTGCATAAGAGTCAGGGCTTAACTTTCGATAAGGCAATAATTGATATTGGCAGTGCATTTGCGGCCGGACAAGCCTACGTTGCACTATCGAGATTGCGCAGTTTAAAGGGATTGATTCTTACCTCAAGGTTAAGTGAAAACGCCATCGACTACGATAAAAACATCGCCGAATTTTCTTCTATAAAATCAAGTGCTGAATCACTAAAAACCCTAGCCAAAGAAGAAGGCGAACGGTACTTTAAAG
>CAMDPJ010000171.1 GCA_945903925.1 Chryseobacterium gleum | reverse complement strand
CAAACCAAATCCGAAAACCATAGAATTAAACTCAAGCTTGCATAAAAACGATTAACATGAGCGATTTAAAAACAATATTAAGTTCGGGTAAAGAGGCTTCTCCCCAACGTTTTCATCCTTGGATTTTCTCGGGAGCAATAAAGAAAACCCGTCGCCACAGCGACAATAAAGAAGTGGAACCAGAAGATGGTGACGTGGTGACTGTTTACTCTAACAAAGATGAGTATTTGGGTACCGGCCATTACCAAAACAATTCTTCTATCGCTATTCGCATCATCACTTTTGAAGAGGAAAAAATCGACCAGAATTTTTGGAACAAGAGAATTCAAAACGCTTACGATTACAGAAAGCTAATCAATGTAATTACTCCAGATACCAACATTTATCGATTGGTTCACGCAGAAGGCGATAGATTACCAGGATTGATTATCGACGTTTACGGCAACACTGCAGTAATTCAAGCGCACTCCATTGGAATGTATTTGGCGCTAGAAAACATTAAAATAGCATTGAAAAATGCCATGGGCGATGCGCTTCAAGTTGTCTTTCACAAGAGCAAAGAAACATTACCTAAAGACTACGCGCAAAAAGTAGAAAACGGCTATTTATTACAAGAAGCCGAACCTACTAAGTCGGCTTTAGAATATGGCAATTCATTTAACATCAGCTGGGAAGACGGACAAAAAACAGGCTTCTTTGTTGATCAACGTGAGAACAGGAATTTATTGGCTAAATACTCGAAAGGGAAAAATGTGCTTAACACTTTTTGTTATTCGGGAGGTTTCTCTGTTTACGCTTTAAAAGCAGGTGCTAATTTGGTACATAGCGTTGATTCATCGGCTAAAGCCATGGATTTGGTAAACACCAATGTTGCTCTAAATCCAACTGAAGGAAAACACGAATCTTTTACCGCAGATACTTTCGACTTTTTGGAGAAAAACGATTGTTCTATTTACGATGTAGTGATTCTTGATCCTCCGGCTTTTGCCAAACACCACAACGTAAAACACAATGCAGTGCAAGGCTACAAAAGATTAAACATGACTACCTTGAAGCAAATGAAATCGGGTAGCATTTTGTTTACCTTCTCTTGTTCTCAAGCCATCGATATGCCTTTGTTCTATGGAACTATTTTATCGGCAGCTATTTTAGCAGGAAAAAAAGTTCGCGTAATGCACCAACTATCTCAACCAGCCGATCATCCAATTAACCTTTTTCACCAAGAAAGTTCTTACTTAAAAGGACTAGTTTTAGAAGTTGAATAATATGCAATTTAAAAACTTAGATACACTAACGCAGCTTCAAGAAATTGAAGCTGCTTCTTTTTCAAAACCACAGCTGCTTTTTAAACACAGCACGCGTTGTTCGGTAAGCAGCATGGCCAAAAGAATTTTGAGCAGCGAAATGCAAAACAGAGATGATGCACTATTAGACATTTACTACCTCGACTTAATTGCCAATAGAGATATCAGCAACGCAATCGCCAGTAAATTCAATGTGTTTCACGAATCACCGCAGCTGTTGGTCATCAAAAATGGAAAATGCGTTTGCGATGTTTCTCATTCTGAAGTATCATTGAAAAATATTTTACCTTCGATTAGCTAAATGGAAAAACCAACCTCGTATTGCGATGTAGTGGCAAAGTTCGATGCCAATAATGTGCATCGAATTTACCATGATACTGCTTACGGATTTCCTATTAACGACGATAACGAATTGTTTGAACGCTTGATTTTAGAAATTAATCAGGCCGGATTAAGCTGGGATACCATTTTGAAAAAACAACAAAATTTCAAAAAAGCTTATCATCAATTCAACATCAAAAAAGTAGCGGCTTACAGCGAAAAAGATATTGAACGATTGCTAAACGATGCGGGCATCATTCGCAACAAACTAAAGGTAAACGCAGCTATTCACAATGCCAACGTTATTTTAGAATTACAAAAAGAATTTGGTTCTTTCAAAAAATGGATTGATCACCACCACCCCAAAACAAAAGAAGAATGGGTAAAGATTTTCAAGAAGACTTTTAAATTTACGGGCGGCGAAATAGTAAATGAATTTCTAATGAGTATTGGCATCTTGCCTGGCGCACACGTGGAGAGTTGTGAAATTTATCATAAACTAAAGAAATCATGATTACAAAATCGAACTTTACTTTTTTAAAAAATCTTGCTAAAAACAACGATAGAGATTGGTTTGGCGCTAACAAAACCACCTATGAAGAAGAATATAATTTTGTAATTTCTTTTGCCGATGAGTTGCTGGAACTACTTAGCAAACACGACAACATTGAAAACCAAACGGGCAAAAAATCGGTAATGCGTATTTACCGCGACGTTCGTTTTTCTAAAGATAAATCGCCTTATAAATCGCATTGGGGATTACATTTTAAAAGAGCTACGAAACAATTACGTGGTGGATACTATTTGCATATTGAACCGGGTAATACTTTTGTGGGCGCAGGTTTTTGGGGACCAGAACCGAGTGACCTTAAACTAATGCGCGAAGGAATTTCTGCCGATGAAAAAGCCTTTAGAAAAATTTTAAACTCTAAATCTTTCAGAGATAATTTTGGCGAGCATGGTTTGCATGGCGAAGCTTTAAAATCGGTACCCAAAGGATTTAAAGCCGATGATGATGCAGCCGATTTAATAAAACTAAAGCAGTTTTTAATTCGCAAAGATTTTAGCGATGCTGAAGTGTTGAGTGCTGATTTCGCAAAAAAAGTGAACGAAGTATTTAAAGCAATGAGACCTTTTTTAGATTTTATGAGTTATACATTAACTCATGATAGTAACGGTATACCATTACATTAATTAACCACAGAGGCACAGAGATTTTTCACAGAGAATACAGAGGTTTTAACTTTGAGACGCAAGCTTAACAGAGTTCGCAGAGTGTAGCACTCAGTGACCTCTGTTAAGCCTGCGCCTTTGTATTTGGTTGTATTTCTCTGCTTCCTTTGTGAAAAATCTCTGTGCCTCTGTGGTTAAAAAAACAAGTAATATTGTTTTATTACCTTTACCCCATGAAACCCGATAAAAGAGAGCACCCAAAAGAGAAATCGAAAATTCACCCGCGCAACAAACACCGTGAGCGCTACGATTTCAAAAAACTAATTGTCTCTTGTAAGGAGCTTGATCCTTATGTGAAGCTGAATGAATACGGCGATGAATCGATAGATTTTTTTAATGCTGACGCTGTTAGAATGTTGAATAAAGCTTTGCTAAAACATTTCTATAGAATTAAGTTTTGGGACATTCCAGAGAATTATTTGTGTCCACCAATTCCAGGTAGAGCCGATTATATTCACCACATTTCAGATGTATTGGCTTCGATAAACAACGGTAAAATTCCAACTGGTGAAACAATAAAAGTGCTAGATATTGGCGCGGGTGCCAACTGTGTTTACCCTATCATTGGAACCACCGAATACGGATGGAAATTTGTGGGTAGTGATATCGATAAAGTAGCCATCGCATCGGCACAAAAAATCATAGACGAGAACGAAGCCCTAAAAGGAAAAATCACTTTACGCTGGCAAACCCACGACAAGAAAAATTTTGGCAACATTATAGAAAAAGGAGAATACTACGATTTATCAATTTGCAATCCTCCCTTCCACGCATCGGCTGAAGAAGCGCAAGCTGGAACCATTCGTAAACTATCGAGTTTGAAAAAACAGAGAGTAACGAAAGTGGAGCAAAATTTTGGCGGACAAAACAACGAGCTTTGGTGTGTGGGTGGCGAAAGAAGATTTGTAACGAATATGATTCGTGAAAGTCGGCAGTTTGGAAGTCATGTGCTATGGTTCTCAGCTATCATTTCTAAATCGGCACACTTACCAGAAATATACGAATGCTTAAAACTTGCAGAAGTTGCAGAACACAGAACCATTGAAATGGGACAAGGACAAAAGGTGAGTAGAATTGTAGCCTGGACTTTTTACAGCGCTGCTGATCAGAAAAAATGGGCTGAAAAATATTGGAACAAACTATAACAGTAATCTATTTGCTATGTGTTCCATCGCAAAACGGACCGTTTACTGTTTGCTTGCAAGCACATAAGTAAGCCGTTTTAGTTTCATCAGCAGTAAAAACTATTGGAGCCATTCCGCTACCCTTGTGCGCACCATCACAATAAGGCTGTCTGCTCGATAGTCCGCAAGCACACCACGCATATCTTTTTCCTTCTTCTAATTCTACCGCTATTGGTGTATTTCCTGCTCTTGTTGGAGTTGTCATAATTTTAGTTTTGGTGAATATATATCCTTTATGTGAGCATTCAAAGCATTATCTTTACCCAAAACTAGCACATGACTTTCGAATCTTTAGGCATATCTCCATACTTACTTAAAGCATTAGCTCATCAAAAATACACTGAGCCCTACCCTATTCAAGAACAAGCCATACCAGCTATTTTAAAAAGAAAAGATGTGTTGGGCATTGCGCAAACAGGATCGGGAAAAACGGCGGCTTACGTGTTGCCTATTTTGATGAATTTGCAAAATAAAGAATTAAGTAAAAACCGTTTTATTGATGTTTTGGTTTTGGTGCCAACAAGAGAATTAGCGGTGCAAGTGCGCGAAGTTTTTTACATGTTTAGTTTGGCACTTCCCGAAAGAATTAAATCGATGGCGGTATATGGCGGAGTATCTATCAATCCACAAATGATGGCTTTGCAAGGGGTAAATATATTAGTTGCTACGCCCGGCCGACTTATAGAATTGCTTGAATCGAATGCGCTTAAATTATCGGCAGTAGATACTTTGGTGTTAGATGAAGCCGATAAAATGTTGGATTTAGGTTTTCAAGATGAAGTAAATAAAATATTAAAACTCTTACCACAGCGAAGACAAAACCTATTGTTTTCGGCAACGCTTAGTGAAAACGTAAACGAAATCAATCAAATGATTTTGCACGAACCATTGGTCATCAAAATAGAAGAAGAGAAATTAAATATCGACCTCATCACACAAACAGCTTACAGTGTGAGCGATGAGAAAAAAGGTCCGCTATTGAGAAATTTAATTCTCTCTCGCGACATGAAACAAGTGTTGGTGTTTACCTCATCAACTTATAAGGCAGATAACGTTGCCGCCAAATTACGAAAGAACGGAATCAACGCCGAAGCCATACACAGCGGTAAGAGTCAGGGCGGCAGAACAGAAGCTCTCAAACAATTTAAAGGAGGTTCGATAAGAGTTTTAG
>CAMDPJ010000170.1 GCA_945903925.1 Chryseobacterium gleum | reverse complement strand
ACCTTTTTCGGGCTGAAATACTTTGTAAGTACTAAATGCTGAAACAGGAATATATTTGTCGTCTTTTTTATCTACAAATTGTTTGAAGTCGAAGAAACCAACGCCCTCTTTCCATTTCAAATCCCATAAGGTATAGGTCACCGTTAAGGACTGATAAGGTTCGGGATAACTTGGATTAAATTCGGCGTGCATAGAATTTAACAATTCTGTTTTGGCCGAGAAATTCAGTTTTATTGATGTGTAAGCAAAAGTAGATTTGAACTTCAAGATATAAGTGAGTACATCTTTTTCTTTAGAATATTCAACAGAAACGGCACTATCTACTAAACCTTTCAACTCGGTAATCATCGTTTGATCATTACTAACAAGAGTAGAATCTTCTTGGATGATAATTGACTTGTTGGCATTATTTACTTGCAACATCATCTTTCCTTCACGCAAAAGAATTTGCTCATTACCCATCACCATTTTAAAATGATGATCTCCTTTTTTATAGAAACTCATTTGCATACTCCCTCCTGTTTCGGGCTCATCTAAATCTGCCTGAATAGTCATGTTATATTCTAAATGCAAGGGAGTAGCAGCCTTTAAAACCTCATCTAAATGCACACACAACTTCTTCAAATCTTCCTTTTGTGCGGAAGCTGAAAAAACAATTAGTAAGGCGATATATAGAAAACTATTTTTCAATTTATTGAATTTTTCTTTTTTGAAATTGCATGGCCTTTTTTTTTCTCTTTCCAGAATAGGATTCCGTTTTTAACAAATCATAATGAAACCCCGAATAATAAAGCTCAATATCACTTTTAGTTACTTTATAGGCAATTGTTAAATAACATGGGCCAACCAATTTATTATACAAAAAAGCACTATCAAAAGCACTAATAGAAGCTCTATCTCTTAAAATCAATATCTGTTCGCCACAAATCAAAAAATCATTTATTTTAAAATTCTTATTTCTAGTTTTTTTAGAATCAAAGACAATA
Organism: Chryseobacterium gleum; assembly: GCA_945903925.1. Taxonomy (GTDB): domain Bacteria; phylum Bacteroidota; class Bacteroidia; order Flavobacteriales_C; genus JAHEZL01. The sequence goes on along the minus strand of CAMDPJ010000170.1, from coordinate 4,239 downwards.
TGATCAACATATTTCACCTTCTTTTTCTGCATAGGTAGTATCTCAAAAAGGCCATAATCATAATTGTGATAAGGATACTCACTTTTATAATTACCATAGCTATTATGAAAAAACCCAATTGCTTCACTTGAAGGAAAAATTTGTGTTGAAAGATTTGAGTTTTTATTTAGCAAAGGATCAATACTTAATACAGATGAATCAATATTGAGAAAAGCATATTGAGTCTTCGAATAAGGTATATAGATAGTGTCATTAGATTTGTTTTCTATAGTAAGGACAACATCTATATAATAAAATGGGGTGTCTTGAGAGAATCCATTCAAAAGATCAGATTGAATAGAATAACGAATCAACGAATCTGATTGCGACCAACCAGACACAAGAATAAAAAACAATATGAAGCTATATAAATACCGCATTGTTATTTAGGTTTCTTTTCTTCTTTTTTAACCTGTTCCCTATTTTCTTGAGGAATATTAATAATACTCTTCATATCATCAGGAATAGGTTGTTTTAATAATTCTTTATTCGTCTCGACAGCATGATCTGATCCAGTTCTTTGAAATCCAACCTTTAATATTTTCGCCATTACATTTGAAACCTTGATTGATTGAACATCTATATATGTAGTATTATTTACCGGATCCTGTGCTTCTTGAGCATCATTTAACAATCCCTTTTCTATCCTAACAAGAGCCTCACCTAAAATCTCATGAGCAGCTGTAATTCGACGATCAAACTCGCTGGTTGTTGAGCCTACAGTAGGTGTAGCTGCACCATCACAAATAACATCTGTAGGAATGCCGTTATTCTTCGCTATTTCGACCTCCATATTACCATTATTGTCGGCAGCGTATTTTGCCTGACTAACAGTTCCATCGGTATAAGTTACCTTAATAGATTTTTTGCTCGTTATCGCTTTATACATGCCATAAGAATACGATCTTAAATAACCAGAATTCTCAGCCGTATTTGGATACTGATTCCTTATAAATCGATGAAATTCATTTCGAGACATTTTAGCATATTGCTCGCTTAATACTATTTCATTACCATTTAAAACAAAAACGTCTTTCATTACAGCATTACTCCCATAAACACTCGTGATAATATCCGCATATGCGAATTTTGCTGACTCCTCAGTAGCGCCAATAATTCTTTTACCATCAGGATCAACAAATAATAGCGGACTATTACCAACACAATTATATGGGCTCAACTCGGGGTACTTCGCTTTTAATGGGTCACAAGCCAACCATCTTGCTAATTTCACAGAATTAATCCTTGCCCCAAAATCATAATCACCTTCGCTTATTTCACTTTCTTTTTCTTTACCGCTATATCCATAGCGAGTCTCAGAACCATTACTATAACTTCTCGCAGTCATCCCAAAAGGCAAATAATCTGTAGCTGAAATAACTTCCGCATTTCCATTTTTCGGTTTATCGGAAATTACAGCTCTCACATTTCCTAAATGATCAGCAAGCTCATATTCTTTTCTACCAATAACATGATTAGATTCTGCTTGAATAGTTGACAATACTTCTTCGTATAACAAATTATTTACTTCAAAATCCCTCGACACATTATCATTATCCTCTCTTATAAATCTTAAAGTGACAGTATTTGAAGTTGGAGTGAATGAATAAACATGAGAACCATCTGCTAAATTTGAAGCATCGACTATTTTATTTGAACCCTCTAGAATCTGAATTCTCACAGCACTTGTTGTTTGATGCTGTAAATCAAATTTCAATTGATACTGCTTACCCACTTGAACAGATATGTCTTTTGATGAATTAGCACCGGCTTGAGTCGTGGTGAAAGTCATAGCAAACACAGTCGACATTGTAAATGTCAACAAAACAAAAAGTGATATGTTAAGCTTCAACTTCATTATTAGTGTGTGCCCTTAACTTTACTTTGATCTAAATCATCAATTTTATTTCCGTCGCTTTTCATCAGTAAATTTTTTTTCTTTCTGATTTGTTGAGAAGCTATAAAAAAAGGAAGCAAAGACATGAAAATATAAGAGTTTTCCAAATACGAATAGACAACAACAACAAGGAGAAAGCAAATAATTTCAATAATTATTATTTGAGAGATATTCTGAGATAAAACCTTAAATAGGATAACATCTAAAGCAAAAATAAAAACGAAACAAAACAACAACATTTTTACATTGTAAAAAATTGCTCCAATAAAAAAAAGAAAACTACCTCCTATTGTTTCAACCAATACCGTTTCCATAGTAAATCCTCTCTTTCCTATAAATAATTGATAAATTGAAATGCTCAAAACAATAACATACAATCCAAGCAATATACTTAGAACATTCAACCAATTACTTAATAAATATTTTTTCATATTAATCAGTTGGTTTTGCATCCTTTGATGTGAATTTTGCATTCCATTCTGAAATAGAATAACTAGTTCCACAATATTTAACTCCTGTAAATCCGCCATCTTTATCTATTGTTATATCCAAAGTCATGTCCATAATTTTAGTTGTTGCTCCCCCAGCCAATATTACGGGTTTATCATCATTCCCCATCTCTCTTACATCTACCCCCAAATAAATAGTCTGACCTTTTGAATCTGAGAGGATTGCTTCGGTATTAGGAAAATCATCACCATGAGCAATGAAAGACACACTCAACATGCCTTTTTCAACATCCTCCTTTACCGTGAAAGAAGTATTAACATCAATATCTGGGGCTCCTGTCGCTAAAGGATTACTTGCCGAATACGATGCATTAAAAATAGATGATTCACCTAATTTTGACATATCCGAAACTTGCCATGTAGGAACCCCTGTTTCTGTTCCCCCATCATCATCATGCGAAGGATGACACCAAGTCTTTTTATTAGTAACACTTTGCTTTGCAACATCAAAAGTGAATTGCTGGTGAACACGAGCTGAAACACCTCCCGCCGTTGAACAAGAAAAGCCTCTATTATCTCCAGCAAAGCCTGCTCCGTAAACACCTCCCATTGCACCAAAATGTTGATTAGGATGATATGAACGAATTTGAACCGTATAAGGAAAACAACCATCTATGTCAAACATGAAAATTGGATTGTTTAAACAAAAAGCATAAGTTGATGAAGATGGTAAATTCTTCTCACATGGATCTGGAGAAAACCATTTACCTAATCTTGAGCTAAACATCCTTGCATCGAAAATAAAGTCACCTGTACTTATTTCAAACATCTTCTCTTGATTCTGATATCCATAACGAACACTTGAACCATTACTATAATTTCTCGCAGCCATACCAAATGGCAAGTAATCTATTGCGCTAACAACCTCAACATTTCCATTTACTTTCTTGTCACTTATTACTGTCCTTACATTTCCTAAATGATCGTTAAGCTCATATTCTTTTCTCCCTATTACATGATTTGATTCTACTTGAGCAGTCAAAGACACTTCTTCGTAAATCAAATTATTTACTTCAAAATCTCTCGATAAATTATCATTGTCTTCTCTAATGAATTTTAAAGTAACAGTGTTCGATTTTGGTGTGAATGAAAAAGAATGAGAACCATCAATAAGATTTGATGCATCTACTATTGTATTTGAACCTTCTATAACTTGAACTCTAACAGCACTTGTCGATTGGTGCAATAAATCAAATTTTAATTGATACTGCTTACCAACTTGAACAGTTAAATTCTTAGAGGAATTACCCCCAACTTGGTTGGTGGTAAAAGTCATAGCAAACACAGTCGACATTGTAAATGTCAACAAAAAGAAAAGTGATATTTGAATCTTCAACTTCATTATTAGTGTGTGCCCTGAACTTTACTTTGGTTATTTCTTGTTTCTTTAATGGTCATTACGCCACGCTCAGTTTCTTTTTTCACACGAATTAAAATTCCTTCATCGTCGTACTCGTACTGAGTAGAGTAATTGTTTTCGTCTAGTTCGGCAGTTAATTTTTGTGTAGAAGGATTGTAAACAAAAGATTTCATGTTGCTACGGAAAGGATGAATTCTTATGTCATCGAAGAACACATCTCCTGCAGCACCATCATTCACTAATTCGATTTGAATATTTTTAGCGTTTACAGGCACAGTAAACGAAGCTTCAATTCGTTGCCATCCATCTATAATTGGTCCAACAGGTCTCATTAGTGGCAATATAGAATCTTTACTTGCTGTCTTAAATGTAATTTGAATCCCACTATGCAAGTAGGTATCAGGGTATTTGTTGGTATAATCTTCTTTCACCCA
>CAMDPJ010000169.1 GCA_945903925.1 Chryseobacterium gleum | reverse complement strand
ACACCAATGAGCCCTTTTGATAGCTGTGTCTATCAAACATATCATCGATAAATGAATAGTTGTAGCGCACCAATCTCTCTTTCTTACTTTGTGCTTCGTCCAAATACGCTTGCAAATCTAATAATCTATGATAATCTCCTTCGTCTTTTCCGTATTTATGGTCTATCCACAAACACTCACCCAATGTGGCAAACGATTCATTTAATGGCAAGTTGGCCCACGATTCACAGGTTACTAAATCGCCAAACCAATGGTGAACAAGCTCGTGTGCTATAACATCTTCATGATCTTCATCTAACAACTCCTTTTTAGAACGCATCACGTAAGGTGCGTGAATCACCGCCGATGTATTCTCCATAGCACCCCACTGAAATTCGCGCACTACCATTTGAGAAAATTTCTCCCAAGGATAAGGCACACCCAACTTTTGCGAAAAAAAAGTAAGCATCTCTGGCGTATTACCAAACACCGCAAAAGCATCGGCAGAATCTTTTTGTTCTACATAATACTCGAGTAATACTTTGTTCCATTTCGATTTAATTACTGCAAATTCGCCTACTGCCACCATCACCAAATAAGTAGAATGTGGTAAATCTTGTTTCCAATAATCGGTGCGGGTTCCGTCGCTGTTTTTGGTAGAACTTTTTAGCAAACCATTCGATAGAGTTTGAAATTGCTCATCAACCGTAATGTACATCTCTTGCGTCATTTTTTCGGCAGAGGCTTCAATGGTAGGAAACCAGCACGAAGAAGATTCGGCCTCGCCCTGACTCCAAATTTGTTTAGGTTTGTGCGGATTATTGCCATTGGCATGCACAAAAAACAAACCTTTCTCTTTGTCGTCGGTAATTAATTTTTTCTCTAAAAGCTTCTCGGGTTGGGCGGTATAATCAATAAATATTTTATACGATTGGTTTCTTTTGTATTCTTTATCCAGCTGAATCGCGATGGTTTTATCGTTGTATTTGTAGGTTAGTTTCTTCTTATTTCCCAAAGAATCAACTAAAGAAACTTCTTTAATAATCATTCCTTTGGCATCCAATTCTACCGTTTTAGTAGCATAGAAATAAGGCTTTAAAGTAAGCGTAGCTTTGCCATACACTTCTTTGGTTTGCCAGTTAAAACGAACATCTAAAACGGTGTGTAGTAAATCTTGTTTTGAAGTGCGAGCAGCATGATAAACAGGTGTTTTTTCTGAAACAATAGGTGTTTGAGGAGGAACAACAGTGCTTTTCTTTTGCTGAAATAGCTGACAAGCCGAAGCAAAAATAGCAAAGGTAAAAGGTAAAAGCCAAAAACGAGTCAGTTTTATCATACACACCAATTTTCACAAACATAAACAATAGCTTTTTCAAATAAAATAAATCATGTAGGTTTGTTGTATGTTGCAAATCAAAGTAAACAACCAAGAAATCAAAACCCTTTCGCTTTCCTCTTATCCAGAAGTAGAAATGCTAGAGCCGGGCAGATTTCTTTTACGCAAAGACAACAAGGTATTCGAAATCTTTGTGTTAGGCGAAAGTGAAGATGGCAAAGAGATAGAAATACAAATCAACCAGCATTATTTTAAGGTAAATATTCAAAGCGAACTCGATCAACTCTTAAACAGTTTGGGCTTTAAAAGCAGCGATGTTAAGAAAGTGAAAGAGTTGAAATCGCCTATGCCTGGTAAAATAGTGGCGCTGATGGTGAATGAAGGAGATGAGGTGAAACCCGGACAACCCCTACTGATTCTAGAAGCCATGAAAATGGAGAACGCGCTGCAGGCGATTTCTGAGGGAAAAGTGGAAAAAATTTTGGTAGAAAAAGGAACATCTGTAAATAAGAACGACATATTGATTAAGTTTGCCTAAAATAAGAGTGCGTATGTTTAAATATATTTTACCAGTAATAGCATTGTTTTTTGTTGCTTGCGGAGACAGCTATAACGAAGAAGGAAAACAGAATACACAAGAAAATTTTGCGCAAAACAACTCTCAGTTTGGCAGAACAAGAGCTTTAGTTTTAACAAAAGACGGCATTACGTTAACGGAGCAAACCGATTACCCTGTATTTAAAGACGCCGAGATAACCATGATTAGTCCGAAAGACAAAGCTGCTCCCGGCAGAACAAACTTCGAATTTTCGGTAAGCAATTTTACCTTAGGCGAAAAAACATCGGAAGAAGAAAAATTAGGATTTATGGGAGAAGAAAACGGCCAATTCATCACATTTATAAGTAGCGGACATTTGCCAAAACGCTCTGCGGAATCTTCGATTGAAGAGATGATTAATCCGGGCGAAAATTACATTTTTGCTGCGCTTACCCGCTCTTACCACATGTCGGTGCACAACGCCACCAATGGTTTTGTATTTTCTAAAATCACTATTGAAGACAACAACAAATCTAAAATCACCAAACCAACCGGAAGCCACATTGTGCCTGTGAGTCCGATGGGCGAATACCCCTTCGAATTCTCTAAAAAGATACTACTCGATTTCTTTTTAATCGACAGCAAATTAAGCGTTGGAGGAAACTACGTTTTAGTAACTATCGACAATACGGAATTTAAAATAACCCAATGGGCCTCTTTTTCTATTGAAGGTTTAAATATTGGAAGCCATACCATTTCTTTTAAACTTATGGATGCTAAAAATCAAGTAATACCAGGCCCATTCAACGACCTTGGTAAAATTGAATTTAGCTTAAAGGATAAAGAAATTACTTTGTAGTAATTATTGGTGAATCACCAATATATCTTCTTTAATCTCGAATTTATACTCTTTCGAATAACCTGCTAAGAAATCTTGCACTTCCTTCACTGTTGGGTAATCTCTTGTGCCGTTGAACAAACGAGCATCATCAACTAAAATAACGTGATTTTTTACAGGATGCTCTAACACGGTTTTCAATTCTTTAATGATAGGCGTCTCTAAAACACCTTTGGCTGTAATATCGCCCGAATAGTGACCATCTAACCAAAAAACAATTGGCTCATTAATATCTTTAATAACTTGTGGCAACATGCTTCCGCTATCGCCAAAAACGATGTTTACATTCTTATCGCTTTCAAATTTCTTGATGGCGTTTTTGTATAAAATTTCGCTCAATTCAATAGAGTACAATTTTTTAAATTGACCTTTCATAGAATTCATCATGATACCCAAAAAAGTGCCACTTTCTACAAAAACCTGTATGTTGTGCTTATTGGCAAAGTGACGTATTACCTCTTGCTTTGCCGAGTGAGGAACAGGAACAGAATTAGGATTAGAAGCTCTTGTTTTGACGAACTCGCTGTTCGACTGATCATATATTTTTTGCAAAGCATCAATTCTCATTTTCTCGTAAACAGATGTTGGCAAAAATGTGCGCAAAAGAGTTTCTTTAATCTTCATATCTTAATTTTTCTAAAGCGACGAAGGTAGATAATTTTCTAGCGCTCTAAAAATGGAATTTTCTCTATCTTAGCTCCGCAGCAACAAAAATTCTGAAACAGCATGATTTATCAAGGTATTGCCATGTCGAGTCGCTTTCCTTCGGGAAGAAAAAGCGTGACTATTGAAATTGGATTTAGCGACATCGTTTTCACTCTCGACGAAGAGAAAATTCGCTTTTCTTTGCAAGGCACCGATATTAGCGTGGGTGGAGCATCAGATAGATTGATTTACTTCAACCATTCTTCTCATCCTGATATTTCCTTTTACACCACCGATAAAAAAATACTAAAAGACCCCAACCTACATTACCACGAGCATGCACAAAGCGGCGTGAAAAAGGTAAAGAAAACAAGAACTGTCAATTGGACGATATGGTTGAGTATCTTGGGTTTTTTCTTGGCCATCGTTCTTTCGCTCTTCATCTTTCGAACAAACATTATGAAAGGAGTTGCCAACCAAGTTCCACCATCGTGGGAAAAAGAAGTAGGCGACAAGCTTTTTGAAGAAGTAAAAACAGAATACAAATTAATTAAAGATTCTGCTCTTGTTGCCGAACTCACACAAACGCTGCAACCATTGGTAAATGCTATTGGCGACACCTCTTTTCATTTTAAATTCTACATCGCAAACAATCCAACGATGAACGCTTTTGCGATGCCAGGAGGTAACGTGGTTATTCATTCGGGCATCATTCAAAAAGCAGCATCATGGGAAGAATTAATGGGCGTATTAGCGCATGAATTATCACACGTTACACAACGTCATCATATACGTGGTATCATTTCTAACTTGGGAATCTACGTGGCACTCTCTGCATTAGTAGGAGATGCCAGCGCATTGCTAGGCACTTTAGCGCAAGCAAGCGGCTCTTTAACTTCCTTAAAAACGAGCAGAGAATATGAAACCGAATCAGATGAAACAGGATGGCAATATTTACTAAATGCCAATATCAATCCTGAAGGAATGATAGGCATGTTTAAAAAACTACAAAAAGAATATCCCGAAGACAAAGACACAGAAGAACTAACTTCATTGGTAAGCAGTCACCCCGCCATTGGCGAAAGAATTGATTTGTTATCCAAAAAGAAAAGTGAATTAAAAAACAAACAATTCATCACTTTTAAAAATTCTTTTGATACATTTAAAACGCGCTTAAAAACAGATTTAGACAAACAATAACAGATGGAAATTAATTTAACAGGAAAGCCTGCTTTTACTTACGTAAACGTAGATTTACAGCCAGGCGAAACCATTATTGCCGAAGCGGATGCAATGGCAAGTATGGCCGCAGAATTAACAATGGAAGCCAAAATGAACGGCGGATTTTTTGGCGGTTTGGTAAAAAAATATGTGGGTGGAGAAAGCTTCTTCGTGAATCACATTACCAACAACAGCAATGCTGTAAAACGCATTACACTAACACAACCAACTCCTGGCGACATGAAAGTGATTGAGCTTAATGGCGATAGTTATTGCTTGCAAGGTGGTGCTTATGTAGCGTCAACTCCCGCAGTGAAATTGGGCGTTAAATGGGCCGGAATCGCTTCTTTCATCGGTGGCGAAGGATTATTCAAACTTCAAGTTTCGGGCACAGGAAAAGTGATTTTTGGTGCCTATGGTGCATTAATCGAAAAAGAAATTGATGGCGAATACATTGTAGATTCTAGTCACTTGGTAGGTTATACTCCAGATATGAAGTTAAAAATGCAATTATCAGGCGGTATTTTATCTAGCTTTTTTGGTGGTGAAGGATTGGTTACCCGTGTGGAAGGAAAAGGTAAAATTATTATTCAATCGCGCAGCGTGAGCGGACTAACAAAGTGGTT
>CAMDPJ010000168.1 GCA_945903925.1 Chryseobacterium gleum | reverse complement strand
ACACTAAAATGCTCGTTAATAGAAAGATTGTTAATAAAATGATGGGGTATGTTTTGCATTTCATCTTGTGTGGGTTTGGCTGTGCCAATAATCATTTCACGGTAGAATTGTCTAGAATCGGCAGATAGTATTTCGCAAGAAAATTCGTGTGCTACATCAATAGCTAATTGTGATTTACCAATCGCTGTAGGTCCAGCAATAACTATGAGATGTTTTTTGTTGTCTAACAAAGAAGTAAGGTTTGAAGTAAAAGATAATAGTTCCTTCGGGGCCCGTCGCTGACGGGTGACATACTAAACTCGTCCATACAGTGGTTGTCACCCGTCAGCTGACGGGCCCCGAAGGAACATTGTCTAATTGGTAAATGTATTCTATAAATCGTGGTCGTCTATGTTGTCGAAATTATCAGCTTCAAAAGAGAAATCTTCATCATCATCACCGCCGCCTGCAAAATCTCCTTCACCTTCAAATCCGCCTCCAAATTCATCGTCTTCACCGCCGCCAGCCATATCGTAATCGTCTTCAAATTCGCTTTTGAAATCATCACCATCGTCAATCAGTAAACTTCCTACTAAAGCAACGCACAAAGGATAAATCTCTCCTTTTTTAGGTTTAGCTTCTGAAGTTTTTGTAACGTGAAAAGTTTGGTAAGTCAAAAAATCGTAAACGTAAATTAAGTTATCTACACCTTCTGTAGTTATTTTACTAATGTTTACATCGTTCATCACAAGATTAACTACCTCGTGTTCTTTTACTTTCATATCGAACAAAGTAATTTCAACCCCTTTGTTCCATTCGTCATCGCTTAGATAGAAGCTCGCCATTTCACCCGGAGTGATTTCGTAGGCATCTAAAATAGCATAATGCAAATCTTCAAAAGATTGATCTTCTGTGATCGTAATGTCTCTGTAAATTTCTTCTCCGTCGATTTCTTTTTCGGGAGTAACTCTATAAGTAATAGCCTTCATGGTTAAGTTTTTATTTCGATGTCAAACCTAGTTCTTTTCCTTTTAAAATCATAAAATCAAGCGCTTCTTTTCTATCATTTTTAATAAAACCTTCTAATATTGCTTCGGTGATGGCGTCTTTAATGATACCTATTTGTTTCCCCGGACTCATATTAAACGCTTGCATTATGTCTTCACCAGTTACAGGTGGTTTCCAATTTCTAAGCGAATCTTTATCTTCAACTTCTTTTAATTTATTTCTTACAATTTGAAAGTTCTGCATGTAACGCTCTACTTTGTCTTTGTTTTTTGAGGTAATATCGGCGTCGCACAATGTCATTAAGTCATCGATGTCCTCGCCTGCATCAAAAAGTAATCTTCTAATGGCCGAATCGGTAACGGTTTCTTTTACCAAAGAAATGGGTCTAAGATGCAGCAAAACCAACTTTTGTACATACTTCATTTTCTCGTGTAAAGGCAATTTCAAGTTCGTGAAAATAGTAGGAACCATTTTACTTCCCTTGAATTCGTGACCGTGGAAAGTCCAGCCTTGTTCTTTATAATAACGTTGTGTTGCAGGTTTAGCAATATCATGTAATATAGCAGCCCAACGCAACCACAAATCGTTGGTGTTTAAAGATATATTATCGAGTACTTTTAAAGTGTGGTAAAAATTATCTTTGTGTGCTTTGCCGTCAATTACTTTAACGCCATGTAGGTTGGCCATTTCAGGAAAGATGATGTGCAATAATCCTGTATCAAAAAGCAACTTAAAACCCACAGAAGGAACAGGCGATAAAATGATTTTATTCAATTCATCGGTTATTCTTTCTGTAGAAACAATTTTAATGCGCTCCTTGTTTTTAGCAATGGCATCAAATGCTTCACGCGTGAGAGTAAAATCCAGTTGTGATGCAAAACGAATTCCGCGCATCATGCGTAAAGGGTCGTCGCTAAAGGTTATTTCGGGTTCTAATGGAGTGCGTAGTATTTTATTTTTCAAATCACTCATACCATTAAATGGGTCGATGAGCTCGCCGAAATTGTGTTCGTTTAAAGAAAGAGCCAATGCGTTAATAGTGAAATCTCTTCTGTCTTGATCTTCTTTGATAGTGCCATCTTCTACGATAGGTTTGCGTGAATCGGCACGGTAACTTTCTTTCCGCGCACCCACAAATTCAACATCCCAATCGTCGAAATTAAATTGAGCTGTGCCGAAAGATTTAAAAACATTTACGTTTCTAATACCTAAGTTTTTGGCGGCTCTTTGTGCCAGTTCAATACCGCTTCCTTCTACAACTATATCAATGTCTTTCGACGTACGATCTAGGTGCAAATCGCGCACAAATCCCCCAATCACAAAAGCGTTCACTTTTAGTTCGGCAGCGGCCTGCATCACGGCCGAAAATACTTTATGTTGTAAATGTTGTTTCAATCTCTAAGTGTAATAAATTCGCCATCCTGAGCAATCTTAATGATTCTCGATGGTTCGGACACTCTATCACGAGCGGCGGGCAAATTTACTACATAATCTACCCCCTGCAAAATAGAAGCACTAATATCTGTGAAAGCAGAGGGAGATGGTTCTCCGCTAATGTTGGCGGAAGTGGAAATCAAAGGTGTTTTTATTCCTTTGAGTAAGGCAGTGCAAAAAGGGTGGTTGATGATACGAATAGCTACAGATCCATCTTCTGCCAAAACTGCTTTTGGTAAATTTTTAGTTTTGGGATAAATAATGGTGGTGGGTTTATCGTTTGGAATTTTAGCAAACCATTCTTCTTTATAATCCACCAAAAGATCTTTTAAATCTTCTATGGAGTTCACTAAAATGATATAGCTTTTGTTGCTTGGTCTGTTCTTTAATTTAGCAATTCTTTCAATTGCCTTTTCGTCACGCGCATCACAACCCAGTCCGTAAACGGTATCGGTAGGGTAAAGCAGGATACCACCTTTTTTAATGATATCGATGGCGATAGGTAATTCTTTGGTCATTGCTTGTTGTTTTCCTCACAACTAAAGTAAGAAATAATGCTTGTTTGACATCATGGTTGTGTTTTTTTACTGTGAAGATTTGAAAAGGAGGAATAGGAAGGATTGGAAAAGTGGTTTGAAGAAATAATCTGGCAGTTGTCCGTAGTTTTTGATTTAATAAGGGCGCTGTCTCTAATTACCTTATTTATAAATTCAGATACGAATTAATCGATGCTCTCTTAAATCATCTAAGGTTAATGCATCTCCATCATTCAGGTTTTTATAATCAATCACAGTGCATAAAAATAATTTATGGTCTCCAGCTTGCATTGTATTCTCTACCTTTAACTCAGTCAGAGCTAAAGCCTCTTTCAATATTTTATATCCATTCCATTCAGCAATCAATTCTCTTTTTCCTAAGCGACTAATTTTATCAATATTTTTGCCGCTTTTTTTACCAAGCAAATCTACCATTCGGTATTGATTAGCTGCCAATAATTGCAAAACAAATTTCGGCGAATTATTTACAATTTCAATGGTTTTTGTATCATTATAAATAGCTACCATTATTTGTTTAGGCTTCATACTAACGGCAGATGTATAAGTGCAGATATTCATATTATATATATTTTCAAACCGGCTACTTATACTATAAACAGGCAGATTAATACGATTCCAGGGTTTTTTTCTGATCATAATTTTAATAAAAATTCTTCAGCATTTTTTAAATGTAAATTTTTCTTTTCATCAGGCATTTTATCAAAAGTTCTTACCAACATTCCTAATCTTGGATTCTGTAAAAAGAAAGTCCTGTGGGTATGCATAAATCGCCAAAATAATCCATCCCACACATTTTGCCATGATCCTTTTTTATAATCACTCATTTTCATAATATAATTGCTGCCGCTTATATAAGGTTTGGTTGCCATTAAACCCCCATCAGCAAACTGGCTCATGCCGTAAACATTGGGTACCATCACCCAATCGTAGGCATCAATAAACAGTTCCATAAACCAGAGATAAACTTCATCAGGGTCAAATTCGCACAACAACATGAAGTTTCCCAACACCATCAGCCGTTCAATGTGATGACAATAACCCGTTTCTAAAACCTTTTTAATAGTGCTATCAATAGGCTCAATTCCTGTTGTTCCGTTCCAAAATGATGCAGGAATTTTTCGTGTAAATCCCCAATAGTTTTTTGTTCGTTCTTCTATTCCTTTTATTTCATAAACTGCTCTTATAAACTCTCGCCACCCAATAATCTGCCTGATGAAACCTTCTAAAGAATTTAATGGTATTTCGTGATTGCTTGCATATTTTAATGTTTCATCAATTATAAACTGAGGCGTTATCAAACCTACATTTAGCATAGGTGCTAAAACACTGTGATGCAAAATGCTTTCATCCGTAACGATAGCATCTTCATACACACCAAATTCCGAAAATCGTGTTTTGAAAAAATCGTGCAACCATTTTTTACTTTCAATAAATGTGGCTGGATAAATAGAATCCGCATTTAGTTTACCATAATTATCTGGAAAATATTTGTGTGTGTAAGTAATAGCTTCTGTATAAAAATTGTTGGGCTTAAAAGATGCAATTTTTGGAGGTGTTTTTCCTTTGGGATATTTCAAACGATTTTCATCATCAAAGGTCCATTTACCTCCAAGTGGTTTTTTATCTTTTTCCAACAATATATTTCTACTAATACGCTGATGCTTATAAAAATCGGTTTGAAACATTCTTCTCTTTTCAGCAAAGTATGTTGCTAATTCTTCAGGGGTATTTAAAAATAGGGGTGATCTGTTTTTATTTAAATGGATGGAATAACATTTACATGCCTTTTCCATTCTGCGTTCCAATAAGTAGTCAGTTGTATCGATATATTCAATATTATTTTCGCCAATTGAATGTAAAAACTTAATTAAATTACGCACATCGTTTAATTCATTAAAGGAATCTATATAGACCACTTTTATGTTTTTGGATAGCAGAAAGCTCTCATAAAATTTCATGCTAGCTCTGTGAAAAGCAATTTTTTGTTTGTGAAAATTGTATTGCCTAAAGAACAGATACTCCTCCAACAAATAAATAGTATCGCATTTGGAAATAATAATATTTTGTTCAAATAACTGATGCGGAAATACAATTCCTATACTCCTATTTTTAATCATACTATTTTAATGTTAGATGCTTTTTAGCTTTTTTCCAGAAAGCAAAAAACGAAGGGTAATATCCTGCAACTTCTTCTGTTATCCAATCTCTATCTTCTTTTTTTCCTATGTAACCATTGTTGAGCGGATGCTCTTTGTAATAAATAGTTGTGGCT
>CAMDPJ010000167.1 GCA_945903925.1 Chryseobacterium gleum | reverse complement strand
CTCCAATAGGTAACTTCACGCGCAACCACTTGGGCTTTGCTACTCTCGGTTTTATGTTTTCTTCTTCACTCATAATTTATCTGTACCATTTCTTCCCGTAAGTTAATCCTACATAAAAGGAAATGAAATAAGGATAATTTTTTGTCTCGGCCAAGATAGGAACATCTTTGTAATAAATATCAAAAACAAACCCGGTTTCCAACGCTCTTATATAATTGTATTTCGATGCATACTCAAAAGAAACTGCTGTTTTTCCATAAATACCGGGCATTACCCCCATTTCATTAAAACCTCTCCAGTAACCTGCTCCTCCACTTATACTGTTTTTCGTTTCACTAGTAAATTTATCATATCCTAAACCATCACCAAGCAAATCCAATTCAAAATAAACAGGTTTTAAAAAAGCCAACGACAATCCGCCCAAATACAAAAATCGTATATCCACATTGCTTTTTAATGTTTTACCCGCCAGTAGTTTTTGATTGCCATACCCTACTCTAATTAGAGAAACCGCATTTAATTCGCCGTATGTATATCTTTTTGTTTCGCTAATCTGACTAGAGGGAAAAACATAGTTCTTGGGATGATTCATAGCGCACCAATCAATTTCAAAAACCTTCTTGTGATGTACCGACAAATGCTTGGCTTTTCTGAAATTTGCTCCGTAGCCGCGTGTGTGTAAGAATAAACTTCCCGACAACTCTTTGTGATACGTAGTTTGATTTTCTAAACTGTCTTCTTCTTGAGAAAAACTTAGCAAAGGCAAACAAACCAAAAAGAGAAATAATATATTTGCCTTAAAAATCATTGAAACAAAGATAACCAAAATACATTCTTTATGGCAACCGCAATTGTTCAATATTCAGGTAATTTAAGAACACATTCTACACATATTAAATCGGGCGTGAGCATTATTACCGATGCACCTACCGATAACCATGGTAAGGGCGAAGCGTTTTCGCCTACCGACTTGTTATGTTCTTCTTTAGCTAGTTGCATGCTTACCATCATGGGTATTTCTGCCAATAGTCATGGTATTGCTTTTAATTCGGCTACTATTGAAGTAACGAAACAAATGGCCGAAAACCCACGAAGAGTATCGGGCGTTGTTTGCCACATTAAAGTGAAAAACGAAAACTACGGCGAAAAAGAAATCAGATTATTGAAAGGTGCGGCATTGAGCTGTCCGGTAGCCAAAAGTTTACACCCCGATATTACACAAGAAATTACATTTGAATGGATATAAACGAAGAAGCATCAGTCGGCTGACTGATGCTTCTTTTGTCAATTTATATAGTAAGAATACTGCCCGCAAGCACGCTTACATTTTTGGTTGACTTCATTTTTCTATATTTCTGCCGCAGTCTATGAAAACTTCATGCGAAGAACCACGCGACTCAAATAAAACTGCCAATAAAGAAACCAATAAAATAAATACGCCCGCTTTCTTCATGCTCTTAAGAATTTAATGTCGTTTTTTTTTACCTATTTTTGATAAGGAAGATTTCGAAATAAAAATATTTTTCTGAAATGACAAACATCAATCCGAAAATTGAAGCCAGCTGGAAAGAGGTATTGATGACCGAATTTAAAAGCGACTATTTTCTCAAACTGAAGTCCTTCTTAGCCGAAGAAAATAACAAACACCTTATTTATCCTGCCGAAAAAAATATTTTCGCCATCTTCGATCTTGTGCCTTTTGATAAAGTAAAAGTGGTGATTTTGGGACAAGACCCCTATCATGGCGACGGGCAAGCGCATGGCTTATCGTTCTCTGTGCCACAAGGAATTAAAATTCCGCCTTCGCTAAAAAACATATTTAAAGAATTAAAAAGCGATTTAAATATAGATGCGCCTAACTCAGGAAATCTTGAAAGATGGGCACAGCAAGGCGTGTTTTTATTAAATGCTACGCTTACTGTTAGAGCGAATGATGCTGGTTCACACCAAAAAAAAGGATGGGAACAATTTACAGATAGCGTTATTAAAACATTATCAGAAAAAAGAGAAAACCTCGTTTTCATTTTGTGGGGAAATTATGCACAAGCCAAAGAGAAGTTAATTGATGCAAAGAAACATTACATCATTAAATCGGCACATCCTTCTCCTCTATCGGCTTACAATGGTTTTTGGGAAAGCAAACCTTTTTCTAAAACCAACACTTTTTTACAAGGCAAAGGATTAAAAACAATCAATTGGGATTTAAAATAAACATACAAAAAACAGTTCGTCGCCGCATCCATCTGCTTTTGGTATTGATGCTGTTGTCACTATCGGCAAAAACTCAAGCAGATTCCATTGCATATAAACTTTTCTTTCATTCTGATTCTAGCTTTTTTTCTATCCAGAAATCATATGTAGATGTTTATAAAGCAGATAAAATAAATAGCGTTTTAAATAAAATGATGCTTAGAATTTACGATGACGGTTATGTTGCTGCCTCCATAGATTCTATCGTTTACATTAACGATACTGCTCATGTTTTTTTGTACAGCGGATTGCAATATCAAGTTAAAAAAGTGGATTTATCGGGGGTGAATAAACTGTTCCTTAAATCGGTGAACATCAAAGAGAAAGAATTTAAAAACTTACCGTTTAATAGTAAAATACTTTCCAAAAGTGGAGAAGAATTGCTAAAATATTGCGAAAACAACGGCTATCCTTTTGCACGTGTATTGATTGATTCGGCAACTTTTGATGGTAATGAAGTAAGTATTAAGGTGAAATTAGAAACCGGACCCGTAGTTAAAATTAGAGAGATTATTATTCACGGCGACGCCAAAATAAACACCAAATACTTGTACAATTATTTGGGCTTGAAACCCAACGATATTTATAAAGAAAAGGCAATCACCAATATCGATTCTCGATTGAGAGAACTTTCGTTTTTAAACATCGATAAAGCCACCGCCATTTCTTTCACGGCCAAAGGAGTTATTTTGCACTTGTTCATCAACAACAAAAAAGCCAGCACTTTTAATGGTGTAGTTGGTATTTTACCCAACAACAGCGCTAACGCCGCAGCCACCCAGCAACAAAGTATTGCCTTTACTGGCGATGTAAGCATGCATCTAACCAACTTAGCTAAACAAGGTGAAGTTACAGATGTTAAATGGAGGGGTTTACCCAACCAAACACAAGAATTAGATTTGAAACTCAATTACCCTTTTATATTTTCATTGCCCGCTGGCATTAGCGGTGCGCTCAATTTATTTAAACAAGATACCTCTTTCATCAATTACAATTCAACTTTAGGTATCAGCTATTTATTTAAAGGAAACAACTACATAAAAGCCTTTTGGAACAAAAAAGGAAGTTCTTTGCTCAACAGTATTTCTACCACCAATGGCATTCAAAACAACATACAAAGTAACGCTACTTCTTACGGTATTGAAGGCTATAAAGAAAAATTAGATTACAGATTAAACCCTACCAGCGGCTATGTTTTTATGCTTACTGCACAAGCGGGTAACAAAACCATTGCCGGCGCAGGCAGCGATGGTTTTTATCAATTAGAAATTAAATCTCAAGACTCCATTTCGGGCTTCCGCAGCATACCAGCTACTTCTGTTTTGTACCAATTATCGGGAAAAGCCGATGTGTATTTCCCCTTCTTTAACATCACTACTTTAAAGCTAGGCGTGCAGGGTTCATGGCTGCAAAACCCTTATTTGTTCACCAATGATTTAGCACGAATTGGTGGCATAAAATCATTACGTGGCTTCACCGATGCTTCTATCTATGTTTCTAAATACCTTATTTCGTCTGCCGAATACCGCTTCCTCTTAGAACGCAACAGCTTTATTGCCATCTTTGTTGATTATGCTTACACCGAAAAAATAACGGTAACACAAAGAGTAATTGATCATCCTTTAGGTTTTGGCGCAGGTTTGAGTTTTGAAACAAAAGCTGGTATCTTTAGCCTTAATTGCGCTGTGGGTAAACAGTTAAACAACCCGTTAGATTTTAGTTCGGCTAAAATTCATTTCGGATTTTTGAATCAGTTTTAATGGTTTTAAAGAAGCTTTCAGCCACTGCGTTATCCCAATACCCGAAAACTTTGTTTTCTCCTCTTAATATCAAATCTTTTCTGCTCATGCTTCTTTCAACACATTTGTATCTTGCCAGTAAATTAGCAAAAACATGACAGGCGTATTGAACCCCTCTGTGGGAATTAAAAATTAAGTTGTTGGATGGACGGCCTTTTTTAATATGTCGCGCTACATGGTTGTATTAAAAATAAAGAATTGTATTCTATCACACAAAATCATTTTTATTAGGTTTTTCCCTTTCGCTGTTATCTTTTGATTTATATTTGGCACGCTTTAAAAGCTTATGCAAGAAAAACATACAAACATGAACAAGGTATCGGCAGCTGGATTGCTGATTACTTTAGGAATCATCTTCGGTGATATTGGTACTTCTCCTTTATATGTATTGAGCGCCTTAATAGATAAAGAAACAATAACCGAACAATTAGTTTTGGGTGGTATATCTTGTATCTTTTGGACACTTACGCTTCAAACCACAGTGAAATATGTGTTTCTTACTTTAAAAGCCGACAATAAAGGTGAGGGTGGAATTTTCGCATTGTTCACATTGCTTAGGAGATTAAACAAAAAATGGTTGATTTACATTGCTGTAATTGGCGGCAGCACCTTATTGGCCGATGGTTTCATCACTCCTCCTATTTCGGTAACATCAGCAATGGAAGGGATCAAGCTTTATTTAAACGACAGCACTTTTAATGTTATACCTTATGTAATTGCCATTCTTGCAGTTATTTTTATCGCACAACAATTTGGAACAAGTTTGATTGGTAAGTTTTTCGGTCCGGTAATGCTCATCTGGTTTTCTATGTTGGGCATTTTAGGATTATCATTTATCATGCAAAACCCGAACGTTTTAAAAGCATTGAACCCGATTTACGCATACGAACTTTTGGTTTTGCATCCAGGTGGGTTTTGGTTATTAGGCGCAGTTTTCCTTTGCACTACAGGGGCTGAAGCACTTTACTCTGACTTAGGACATTGCGGGCGCGAGAACATTCGTGTAAGTTGGTTCTTTGTGAAAGCTACATTGATATTGAATTATATGGGACAAGGCGCTTGGTTGCTGAGTCAGCAAGGACAAACATTAGGCAATAGAAATCCTTTTTATTCCTTAATGGCGGAGTGGTTTCTTCCCTTCGGTATCGTTATTGCCACAGCGGCTACAATTGTTGCCAGTCAGGCTTTAATCAGTGGTTCATTCACCCTTATCAATGAGGCCATGCGATTGAATTTATGGCCTAAAGTGA
>CAMDPJ010000166.1 GCA_945903925.1 Chryseobacterium gleum | reverse complement strand
TCGAACAAATCATCTTTAATTTGAAAGGCAATGCCCACCCTCTCTCCCAGCACTTTCATCTTTTGTACCATCTCGGCATTGGCACCGGCAGATGCAGCGCCAGTAGCACAACAAGAAGCAATCAAAGTGGCTGTTTTCTGCCGAATAATTTCAAAATAAACAGCTTCATCAATATCTAATCTTCGGGCTTTTTCTATTTGTAGCAATTCACCTTCACTCATCTCTTTGGTAGCCGCAGAAAGGATTTTAAGAAAATCGAAATCATCATTATCGGCCGATAGCTGTAAACTTTTCGATAGTAAATAATCGCCCACCAACACCGCAATCTTGTTTTTCCAAAGGGCATTGATAGAGAAAAAGCCTCTGCGAATAGTAGAATCATCTACCACATCATCGTGCACCAAAGTAGCTGTATGAATCATCTCTACCAAAGCAGCAGCGCGGTAGGTGCGCTCATTCGTTCCTCCACAAAGATTAGCAGAAAGAAAAACAAACATAGGGCGCACGTGCTTACCTTTTTGTTTGACAATGAAATAGGTGATTTTATCCAACAAAGGAGTTGAACTCTTCATCGACTGAAGAAAAGTTTTCTCAAACTGCTCCATTTCCTTAACGATAGGAGCCTGTATGGAAGAGATAGAAATCATTGAGCCGTGAAAATACATAATTTTCACGGCTCAATTATATTTAATGAAATTGTAGCAATTGATAAAAATCAATTAATGCTTGTTTGCCAGCTGTCCGCAAGCAGCATCAATGTCTTTTCCCCTACTCCTTCTTACATTAACCACTAAGTTTTTACTTTCTAAGTAGGTTGAGAAACGCTTTAATCTTTCGGAAGTAGTTTGCTGAAATTCACCATCTTCGATGGGATTGTATTCGATGATGTTGATCTTACAAGGGATATTTTTTGCAAAGCTCGCCAAGTCGGCAGCGTCTTCAATAGCATCGTTAAAATCTTTGAAAACAATAAATTCAAAGGTGGGACGAATTCCCGTTTTTTCATGAAAATAAGTGAGTGCGGCGGTTAACGATTCCAACGAGTTTTGCTCGTTGATAGGCATAATCTTATTTCTTTTCTCATCATTGGCGGCATGTAAAGACAAAGCCAAATTGAATTTCACTTCATCGTCTCCTAGCTTTTGAATCATCTTGGCCACACCAGCTGTAGAGACTGTAATACGTTGCGGCGACATGCCCAAACCTTCGGGAGAAGTAATTTTTTCTATGGAAGCCAAAGTGTTTTTGTAATTCAGCAAAGGCTCACCCATGCCCATATACACAATGTTGGTAAGGGGTAAATTGTATTTTTCCATGGCCTGATTTTTAATCAAAACCACTTGATCGTAAATTTCATCAAATTCAATGTTACGCTCTCTTTTCATTCTACCAGTAGCACAAAACTTACAGGTTAAACTACAGCCTACTTGAGAAGAAATACAAGCAGTCATTCGAGAATCGGTAGGAATTAAAACGCCTTCTACAATAAAGCCATCGTGCAACTTGAAAGCATTTTTGATAGTTCTATCGCTGCTTATTTGACATTTGTGAATTTGAACCGCCGGAATAAAAAACTTCTCTTTCAGTTGAGCACGAAGCGGAATAGACAAGCTCGTCATTTCATCAAAAGAAGTCACCGATTTTTTCCACAACCATTCGTACACTTGCTTAGCGCGAAAGGCCTTTTCACCAAAAGAAATAAAACTTTCTTTAAGCTCATCGGGTGATAAATGTCGTATGTTTTGAGAAGTGCTCACAGCACAAAGGTAATGGTTAATAACAAAACAAGATGAATATTTTTGTAGGGGCACCTCTTGCAGGTGCCCATAATGGTGTTGGGCACCCGCAAGGGGCGCCCCTACTTTCCCAATAGTTATTTAATTCATACTTTTAGGGCCGTGATTCCTAAGGAGACCATAGACAAGATATTTGAAGAAGCCCGCATTGAAGAAGTGATTGGGGAGTTTGTGAATTTAAAAAAAGCGGGCACTAACTATAAAGGATTGAGTCCGTTTGTGAACGAGAAGAGTCCGTCCTTCGTAGTTTCCCCTGCCAAACAAATTTTTAAAGATTTCTCTTCGGGCAAAGGAGGCAGCGTAGTTACCTTCTTAATGGAGCACGAACATTTCACTTACCCGGAAGCATTGCGCTTTTTAGCCAAAAAGTACAATATTGAAATTCAGGAAGAAGAACAAAGTGCGGAGCAGATAGAGCAAGAAAACGAGAAAGAAGCACTTTACCTCATTCATCAATTTGCCAGTACGATGTACAAAGATAATCTCACTTCATTGCAAGAAGGAAAAGCAATAGGAATGAGCTATTTCAAAGAAAGAGGATTCACGATAGACACCATAAAAAAATTCGATTTAGGCTATTCTCCCGAAGACAAGAATTTCTTAGGTTCCAAAGCTTTGGCCAAGGGATACAGCAAAGATTTATTGATCAAATCGGGAATTTTATACGGCGATTATTTGGTAGATAGATTTGCGGCGAGGGTGATGTTTCCTATCCACAATTTAACTGGAAGAGTGATTGGATTTGGGGGTAGAACACTAAAAAAAGACAAATCTGTAGCGAAGTATGTTAATAGTCCGGAGACCGACATATACCATAAAAGCAAAGTGCTTTACGGCATTTCGCAAGCCAAGAAAAACATCATTAAAAACGACCGTTGCTTTTTGGTAGAAGGCTATACCGATGTAATTTCCATGCATCAAGCCGGAGTGGAAAATGTGGTGGCATCATCGGGCACAGCCTTAACCGTTGAGCAAATTAGATTAATTAAGCGCTTCACGGAAAACATCACCATATTGTTTGATGGCGATGCAGCGGGTATTCGTGCTGCTTTTCGCGGTATCGACATGATTTTGGAAGAGGGATTAAATGTGAAGGTGATATTGTTCCCTGATGGCGAAGACCCGGATTCTTTTTCTCAGAAAAAATCGCCGGAAGAACTCATGGTATTCTTGAATGACGCCACAGATTTCATTCACTTTAAGTGTAAAATATTGTTGGCAGAAGCAGGTGGAGATCCTATTAAGAAGGCCGAATTGATTAGAGACATCGTTACTTCAGTGGCGAAAATTCCCGATCCAATTAAAAGAACAGTCTTCACACAAGAGACCAGCAGATTAATGGATATTAGCGAGCAAACCTTGCTCAACGAATTGAATAAAATTAGAGCCAAAGATTTAAGCAACAGCAATAAAAAAATACGAGGAGAAGAAGCACCATCAGCAACTCTGCCCAATGATTTACTGCCCGATTACGCTCATTTAGCGGATGATGTTAAAGTTATCGAAGAGAATCAAGAGAGCACAGCATTTCAAGAACAAGAAAGCGAACTTATGCGCATATTGTTGCAATATGGCACCAAAGAAATAAAAGTAGATGGAGTAGATGAAGAAGAAGTAACTATCTCTGTAGCCGATTTTATTGTTTTATCGATGGATGAAGACAACCTTTCTTTCGACAACCCTATTTACCAAGGCATTTTCAACGAATATAAAAAACAAATAGAAGATGGAAACATCCCCAATGAAAAGCATTTTTTAAATTCTCACGACACCGAATTAAATGCTGCCGTAATCAATTTAATTGACTTCAAATACGAATTGTTCGACTGGGAAAAACACAATATTTTTGTTAAAACAGAAGAGGATTTGTTGATGAAAGCTGTTGACACTGCTGTACATCGCCTAAAGTTGGCCACCGTGCAAAAAAACATAGAAGCCCTTTCCCTTAAATCGAAAGTAGAATGTAATGACGACGACATTTTATTATTGATGCGTTACCATGAAATCAAGAAGGTACTAACCAAAGTATTAGGTAGAAGCTAATTTTGCATTTTCTGCAAAATATTTCCTTTCAATTGCAACATTTAGTTTAAAAACACTTTAAATCTGATTCATTTTTGTGCCGTAACTAACGACAACTAAAAATGGAATTACAATTTAACAATGCGGCAGAAAAAAGAGTGGTGGAAGAAATTTCACAGCTCCTGATTTCTAAAGACAACGTTAAAACAAAACCAGAAAAAAGAAGCAGAAGCAACACTATCAAATACGACCTTTCCGAAAAAGCGAAATACAAAATACTTCCACACTACAACACTGAAATAAGAAAAGAGATTTTAAAAGACATTAGTATCGATGAATTGCAAAACAGCAATGAAACATTAAACCAAGAAGTATCAAATCTTTTAAAAGAAGTAACCGAATTTAAACATGTTGATTTATACGCCTCTGAATGGCACGCCTTCACGGTATTAAGTGAATACTACAAAAAAGAAGCGCCCAGCAAACTCATTGTGGTTTTGGGCGAACAAGAATTCCCTGTTTCCCCTAACTATCTATATATACAGCAGCTATGCGATCTAAAAGAAATGCTTCAGAATCCACAACGCATAGCTGCTATTCTTCTCGACCCCTTTTTTTTCATACATAGAACTGCGAATTTCTTCAGCAGAATCGACACCCTAAGAAAGCAATGCTCTGGGAGCGGCATTCATTTTATTCTCGATGAAAGGAAAACAGCCGCACGAATTCACCTGAAAGGAATGAATTTCATCTTTCAGTTTAAAGCAGACGCCATACTATTTGGCGGAAATTTCACCAATGGCATCCCCCTTGGTGCCATCGCTAGCTCCCGCAGCACTTCAGGTGATTCATCCCTTCCCAGAGCTTATGCTCCATCTAGTTTAGCGCTTATGGCTTGTAAAAAAATAATAGAGAAATTCATTGCATTGGGTAATGTTTACCACACGCAGCAAAATATTAAAGCGAACAGATTTACAGAAAAAGTGAACCACTATTTTCCCAAGAAAAAACAAAAAGCAACACTCCACAATTTTGGAACGATACTATGGCTAAGTGATACAGCACGAATAAGTTTGCCAGGGAGACTAAGAGCCCAAGGGATATTTTCGCCTAACACCTCTATAATGTACCTTCCCTCCTCTTTAGATGTGAAAGAATTTACAGATTTAGCACATCGCTTTTCCTTGGCAATAAAAAAACCGTCGCGACGAAAGTCGTGACGGTTTACTAACAACTTCCTTTTCAATAATAACAATACACCAGTGCGTCATTGCGAAAATTTTGTACTCAAAATTAAAGCAATCTCATCATAAATTAATGTATCTTTTTCACCGTTGGTTAAAACCAAACGGCAATTGATTTGAAGAGAAACATTAAAAAAAATTGCTTTAATTTTGAGTACAAAATTTCGCAATGACGCACTGGGTGCGAATAAAAATCGAGATATCTTTAATAATGATTCACGATAAATCGATTAAACCCTAATGTCTTTTATCTCC